>JADKHK010000007.1 GCA_016721845.1 Lysobacterales bacterium | reverse complement strand
GATCACGCCCTGTGCGGCGCGCAGGTGATCGAGCACGCGATCGGCGAACAGGCGCTGGATCAGCGTGTGGCACTGCGGCCCGATGCGTTCGCTCTCGCGCAGACAATGCTGCGGATCGGCCATCGACCAGGCCAGCGCGTCCGGCGGCAAGTGATCGCGCAAGGTCGAGCGGCGATGCGATGAGGTGCGCACGTGCGTGGCGACGCGTTCCTGCTCGCGATAGATCTGGATCAGCTGATCGGTGGCGCGCAGCCACAGCTGCTGACTCATCAGGCGGAATGGCACCGAGTACAAGGTCTTCTCGAACTGGACGTGGGCATCGCGGTGCACGGTGACTCGGGCCCAGGTCGCGATCTCCGGCGGATGCGCCGGCAGCGCGATGAGCAGGCTGCGCTCCGTCGTCGTAAAGCGCGCCAGTGGCTGCTCGCGCGTGGTGCCGTGATTGCGCGTGCCGGCAGTGCCGAGCACCCATTCCTTGAGCTGTCGATTGGCATCCGCGAGATCGCGGAACTCGCGCAGCGGCAGGAAGTTGCGTTTGACGTACTTCACGCCGGACTCGACGATGCCCTTCTTCTGCGGATCACGCGGCGGGCACGGGCTGATCTTGAAGCCGTAGCCTTCGGCACACTCGGCATAAGCGCGCTGCACGCTCGGGTCGGTGATGCAGGCACGCGTGATCGCACACTTCGGGTTGTCGATGATGATCCGCCCGGGCACGCCGCCGAACCATTCGAACGCACGGCGATGACAACCGAGCCACGTCGCAATCGTCTGGTCGCGCACGACCTCGGCGTACTGGTGGCGCGACCAGCACAACGTCATCACGAACACCCAGGTCTTGAACACTTCGCCGGTGTGCACGTCGGTGATCTCCGGTCCGGAGCCGAAGTCGACCTGCGCGGCCTCGGCCGGATCGAAGTCGAGGCGCATCGTCGTGCACACCTCCGGCTCCGCGGCTGCGAGTTGCTGGCGGAAGCGGCGCATCGACGAATAGCTGCCGGTGTAGCCGTGGTTGCGACACAAGACCGCATGCATCGTCGTGCCTTGCAGGCCTTGCGCGCACCATTCGCGGATCAGCGACGCGAACGGCGCCAAGGTCGACACCGTGCTCGCTGCCACTCGCGTCGGCGTCAACGCCGCGGCCAGTGCCGCATCATCCGGCAACGGCAAAGCCGGATCGAGCCAGCCCATCTGCTCGGCGCGCTCGCGCAACTTGCCCAGCTTCTTGCGGCCCATCAGCCGCGACCGCGCGATGTCGCGATCGGAATCGCCCTGGCGCAGCCGCACCAGAACCTGTCGATACTGGAACATCTCGAATCTCCGTCTGCTCACCGCGCACCTCCGGATAAATCCGGAAGCGTACGGCCGTGGAGTTCGAGTCCTGCTCAGCCCACCTTGGCGCCTATACGCCGATCATCAAGTGGCGCCATTACGCCGATCCTGACGTGGCGCCATTATGGCGATCATGAAGTGGCGCCTTTATGCCGATCCTGGAATGGCGCCATTGGGGCGGTCGCTGACAGATGCAAGCGCGCATCGCATTGAACATGCCGGTGATCGTGGCGCGCGGCGCAACCGGCATTGACGGCGCGGCAATGGGCTACGCAACCGAGCCGCCCGCTTGGCCTGCGGACCTTGCGGAAGAATGGGACCGATTCGAACGCTCGGTGCCCGGGCTGCCCGACCGTCTGGCCGTCTACGATGAGCTCTCGATCAAGGCCAAGCCGCAGACGCCTCACTACTATCTTGGCGTGATCGGCGTGTCCCCGAACTTGCACGGCCAAGGCATCGGCAAACAGTTGCTGACGTCGTTCTGCGATCTCTCTGCCCGTGATTCGATGTCTTGCGGCGTCTACCTCGAGACGGCGAAGGCCTCGAACATTCCGTTCTACGAGCGCGCGGGCTTTGTCGAGACCGGCCGCGGCAGCCTTGGCCAGGCGACCTTGTGGTGCATGTATCGGCCACATGGCGGCGATAACACGTGAAACGCCTTCTGCATCACACGCACCCACCCACCACGCGCCGACGTCAAGGAGCAGCATGAGCAAGGTATTCGTCAACATCGCACTCAGCCTCGACGGCTACCTGGCGCCGGACGGAATGACCATGGTGAATCCCGGGTACAAGAGCTGGGGTGCGAAGTGGGGTGCGCTGATGGCCTGGCTGATCAATCAGCAGTCCTTCCGCGAGAACCTCAAGTTCGGACCCGGCGGCGAGACGGGTCCGGTCAATGACCTGGTGCGCAGCACCACCGAGCGCATCGGCGCCCACCTCATGGGCAAGCGCATGTTCGACCAGGGCGAACGCGCCTGGCCGGACGAGGCGCCATTCCATACACCGGTGTACGTGCTGACTAACGAGCAGCGCGAGCCCTGGGCACGCCCCGGCGGAACCACCTTTCACTTCATCAACGACGGACCGGAGCAGGCCTTGGCGCTGGCGCGGGCAGCCGCAGGCAGCCGCGACATCCGTATCGCCGGCGGCGCCGACGTAATCCAGCAATACTTGAATCTGGACGTCGTCGACGAACTGGAAATCGCGCTCGCGCCGGTGCTGTTCGGCAGCGGGCGGCGTCTGTTCGAGAACCTGCGCGAGCCCGGGCCGCAGTTCCGCATCGATCGGGTGCTGGATGGCCCCGCTGCCACCCACCTGCGCTATGTGCGGCGCTGACCGAGTTCCGACATTTCGAGCCGGCGACGCCGTGTCCGGTCAACTGTTCGGTCGTTGCCGCGTTCGGGTGATCTCGCTTCCGGAGTCGTCATGCGCGTCACGTTGAATCGTTGCTGGTGGTCGTTGCTGTTGCTCGGTGTCGTCGCGCCCGTGCAGGCGACCGATACGCGTTTCGATGCCGTCGATGCATCGGTCGACGCCTTGGTGGCCGAGCACCACCTCGGCGGCGCGGTGTTGCTGCTGGCGCAGGACGGCGTCGTGGTCCATCAGAAAGCGTATGGCAGCTACGCGCTCGACACCCGCGTGCCGGTCGCGTCGGCGAGCAAGTGGATGTCGGCGGCGCTGATCGCGCGCCTGGTCGATCAGGGCCGGATGGGCTGGGATGATCCGATCTCGACATACCTGCCGGATGCACCGGCCGACAAACGTGCAATCACGCTGCGCCAGCTGTTCTCGATGACCTCGGCCATTCCTGGCGGCGATCTGCATGGCGCTTCGCCGTGTCTGGCGGATCGTGCCACCACGCTGGCCGCGTGCAGCAGCGAGATCCTGCAGCTGCCGCTCACCGGCACGCCGGGCACGGTGATGGACTACGGCGGCAATGCGATGCAGGTGGCCGGTGCCTTGGCCGAACGCGCGACCGGCGAATCCTGGAGCGCGTTGTTCCGGCGCGAGGTCGCGACGCCGCTCGGCATGACCGGCACGCAGTACAGCTTCTTCCCGAACATCGATACGGCCAACCCGCGCATCGCTGGCGGCCTGTTCTCGACCGCGCCCGACTACATGCAGCTGTTGCTGATGTGGCAGGCGCACGGCAAGGCCACGGGCCAGCGGCTGCTGAACTCGGCGACGGTCAGTGCGATGGATCGCGACCAGACCGTCGGCACCCGCGTGATTTCGTCGCCGCTGCCCGGGGCCGGCTATGGCATCGGCCACTGGGTGGAGGCCAAGGACGCGAACGGGCACAGCACGCTGATCAGCAGCCCGGGCGCATTCGGCTTCACGCCCTGGCTCGATTTGCCGCGTGGCATCGCCGGTGTCCTGCTCATCTACGGCGACTTCAGTGCCACCCGCGCCGACACGACCCGCTTGATCCAGCAGGTATCACGCGTGCTCGACAAGGACATCGCCACGGTGCCGTTCGCCGACTTCGGCGGCATCTGGTGGCGACCGCAGGAATCCGGCAGCGGCTTCACCCTCGTCCAACGCTCCGATCATCAGATGACCGGCACCTTCTACACCTTCGACGACGCCGGGCAGCCGCTCTGGCTGGTGTTCAGCGAGGGCCAGTGGGCGTCCAGCACGCGTTGGCGCGGCAACCTGTATCGAACGAACTACGCCGGCACCGGCGCGCTGTCGAATGGCGTCGACCCGGCCCGCATCAGCGCCAGTGCCTACGGCACGATCCAGTTCGATTTCAGCGACGCGAACCACGGCCAACTCACCCTCGCCTATCCGCAGGCGACACGCGTCATCGCGATCGAGCGATTTCCGTTCTGACGACAACGTAGACGTGACCACCGGCACCGGCGCGAACCGGCGAGTGGCGCGAGGATGGCCACAACTCCAGCGAGGTGGCCATGCGTATCGCACTCTTGCTTTGCATCGGATGGTGGACCATGACTGCAATCGCCAGCGACACCGTCGCGCCGCCGACACCGCCGAAACCCGGCGAGGCCTGCCGCAGCGGCCACTTCCGCGACTTCGATTTCTGGGTCGGCGAGTGGGACGTCTACGGCCCCAAGGGTCAACGGGTCGGGCACAGCCGCATCGAGAAGATCCTCGGCGACTGCGTGATCGCCGAACACTGGCAAGGCGGTGGCGGCAGCGATGGCAAGAGCCACAACATCTACGACGCCGCACAGGATCGCTGGACCCAGTTCTGGGTCGACAACGGCGGCAATGCGTTGTTGCTGCACGGTGGATTGAACGGCGGCGCGATGGCGTTGCAGTCCGGAGACGGCCACCAGCGCATCACCTGGACGCCGCAGGCCGATGGGCGCGTGCGTCAGCACTGGGAGTCATCGACCGATGGCGGCCAAACCTGGACCACGGCCTTCGACGGCTGGTATCAGAAGGCCGGATCGGCACCGCCAGCGGCGGCGTGAACCGCGCGGCGATCAGGCCGCGCGCTTCAATGGGACGGCTGCTTCGGCCATCAGGTGCCCGTACAGGTCCTTCGGGTCAGCGAGGTCGGGAATCAAGCCGACCGGTGCGCCGAGACCCAGTTCCCGGGCAAGGTCGCGCAGCAGGCGCAGCGAGGAATAGTCCTCGAGCGCGAAGCCGACCGAGTCGAACACGGTGATCTCGCCGTCCATCGCACGGCCCGCGGCGTCGCCGGCGAGCACGCGCCAGAACTCGGTGACGCGGAAGTCGGCCGGCATTTGCTGCAGGTCGCCTTCGATGCGCGTCTGCGGCTCGTATTCGACGAACACCGATGCACGCGCCAGCACCTCGGCATGCAGTTCGGTCTTGCCCGGGCAGTCGCCGCCGACGCCATTGATGTGCATGCCGGGCGCGATCATGTCCGGCGTCAGGATGGTCGCATTGGTCTTGTCGGCGGTGACCGTGGTGACGATATCGGCGCCGCGCACGGCCTCGGCGGTGCTGGTGCAGACGACCACGCGCAGCCCCGGCACGTGAGACAGGTGCGCGACCAGCTTCAGCGTCGCCGCGGCGTCGAGATCGAACAGGCGCACTTCCTCGATCCCGAGCAGATGATGGAAGGCCAAGGCCTGGAACTCGCTCTGCGCGCCATTGCCGATCAAGGCCATCGTGCGCGCGTTCTGGCGCGCCAGGCGCTTGGCCGCCATCACCGAGGTCGCGGCCGTGCGCATCGCCGTAGTCAGGGTCAGTTCGCTGAGCAAGGTCGGCACGCCGGTCGCGACATCGGCGAGCACGCCGAAGGCCATCACCGTCGGCAGGCCTTCCCGAGTGTTCTTCGGATGGCCGTTGACATACTTGAAGCTGTACTCGCGCGCATCGGCGATCGGCATCAGTTCGATCACGCCCACCTCCGAATGCACGGCATGACGAGGGCTCTTCTCGAACTCGGGCCAGCGCCGGAAATCGTCTTCGATGTACGCCACCATGCGCGCCAGCACCTGGGGCAACCCGATGCGGGCGACGATCTGGGCGATGTCTTGGGTGGTGAGCAGCAGGGTCATGGCGGGCGTCTCCGAGCGGCACACGACGGCGCGTCGTGTCAGGTCGCCATTGTCCGGAGATCGCTGTCAGATCAAAACGTCAGAAATGCAATCACAACGGCATCCATGTAGCATTTCGGCAGACTTATTTGGCGAATTGATCGATGGACGCCCTCGACCAGCAACTGATCGCACAATTGCGCCACAACGCCCGTGCCTCGATCGCCGAACTTGCCGCGCAGCTGAAGGTGTCGCGCGGCACGGTCACGAACCGCATCGCGAAGCTCGAACGTGACGGCGTGATCGTCGGCTACACCGTGAAGCTGCGCCCCGATGCGGCACCGGACGAGATCCACGCCTGGACCGGCATCGCGGTGGAAGGCAACCAGCAACTCGTGATCCGCGCCCTGCTCGGCGAACCCGGCATCGCCGCGCTGCACGACACCAACGGCCGCTGGGACCTGCTCGCCGACCTCCGCGTCGGCAACCTCCAGGAGCTCGCCGCAGCGCTCGAACGCATCCGCCGCATCAAGGGCATCAGCGCCACCGAGACCAGTATCCATCTGCAGAGTTATCGCGGCTGATCGTTCTGCCGGTTTTTCCGCGGAACTGCGTTTTCAGGCGCAGGTTCCCAAGGAAACGTCTGTCATGCGCCTGCTTCGCCTGCTCTGTGTCCTGCACTTCGCCGTCGCCGCGGCTCCGGCGCTCGCCGGGTCGATCGCCATCGACCGCTATAGCGAGCTGGACGGCACCTTCAACTCGTCCATTCCCGGTCGCGTGCCGGTGCTGTTCGACCAGTCCGGCACGGCCTTTACCGACATCGGCGTCAACGCCTTTTCGAATCCGCAAGACGGGCGCATCACCAGCGTGGCGCAAGTCGACATCAACAACGCCGACGCCAATCTGGTCGGCATCGGTCTGGCCCGGCATCTCTACACCGGCGCCATCGACACCAGCTTCCAGGGCACCGGCAAGCGCGTCAAAGACGCCGCCCTGACCGCAGTGGTCGACGCCTGCGTCGATCCCAACGGGCGCATCGTCGTCGCCGGCATGACGCCGGGCGCGAACGGCTCGGCCGGCAACAAGGACCTCGCCCTCGTCCGCTTCAACGCCGACGGTTCCGATGACCTGACGTTCGCAGGCGATGGCGGTATCGCGTTCAGCCGTGGCGACGATGCCGTCGACCACGATGAAGCCATCCGCGATGTCGACTGTCTGGCGAACGGCAACCTCTTGATCGCGGGCTGGTACGACGATGGCGACGCACGCTTCGGCTTCGTTGCCGAAATGCCGGCCGACGGCACGCCTCAATCCCTGCGGAGCTACAACTTCGGCGCCAGCAATGGCGGGACCGCGGCCTTCATTTCGGCGGCCGAAATCGACAGCGGCATCGTCGCCACTGCCTTCCTGACCGGCACCTCGGCCCATGGCAAGGTCTTCTTCCTGAGCCCGGGCCCGAGCAATTACGTCGCGACCGCCAGCCGTTCGCCGTTCGATGTCGGCGGCGGCATCACGATCCCGAAATGCCTGTCGTTCGCCGAACCGCAACTGTTCGGGGTTGCGATGCTGGCCCCGGGCGACTATGTCTTCTCCGGCATCCGCAAGACCGGCGGGATCAATTCGCCCTTCGTCATGCGCGCGCAATTCGGCGAGCAACTGCTGGTGAATTGCACGGCGGTCGACAACGGCGTCGACAATGCCTATGTGACGCCACCCGTGTCGCTCGGCAACCTGGTCGTCATCGCGGCCGGGTTCCAGCCCTTCGGCAGCGGCCCGCTGACCAGTCGCCTGAGCGGCCTCATCGCCCCTGCCAACGGTGGCGCACTGACGACCTCGTCCGAGTTCGGTGTCGCCGGCCTTGCGCAATGGAGCTACCCCTACAGCAGCGCCAGCGCCAACAACAACCGCTCCTTCGTGCAACGTCTCTACATCGATCCCGCCTACAGCCTGATGGCCGTCGGCACCCGCGTCTGGAACGGCAACGACAGCGATGTCGCCATCGCGCGCTTCGGCTCGACAGGCGTCTTCAACAACAGCTTCGAAACCGTCGATCAATAGTCCGCACATGATGAGGCCCGCCGGAGCGGGCCTCGATGCACACAGGCTGACGAACGCGGATCACATCGCCTTGATCAGCTCATCCGCGAATTCCGAGCACTTCACTTCCTTGGCGCCATCCATCAGGCGGGCGAAGTCGTAGGTGACGGTCTTGTTGGCGATCGCCTTGTCCATCGCGGCGATGATGGCGTCGGCGGCGTCGACCCAGCCCATGTAGCGCAGCATCATTTCGCCGGAGAGGATCACCGAGCCGGGGTTGACCTTGTCGAGACCGGCGTATTTCGGCGCGGTGCCGTGCGTGGCTTCGAACACGGCATGGCCGGTGACGTAGTTGATGTTGCCGCCCGGCGCGATGCCGATGCCGCCGACCTGCGCGGCCAGCGCGTCGCTGAGGTAATCGCCGTTCAAGTTCAAGGTCGCGATCACGTCGAACTCGTTCGGACGGGTCAGCACCTGTTGCAGGGTGATGTCGGCGATCGCGTCCTTGATGACGATCCGGCCGGCCGCGACCGCGGCCTTCTGCTCGGCGTTCGCTTCGGCCTCGCCCTTCGCGGCCTTGGTCCGTTCCCACTGGTCCCAGGTGTAGACCTTGTCGCCGAATTCGCGCTCGGCCAGGGCGTAACCCCAGTTGCGGAACGCGCCCTCGGTGAACTTCATGATGTTGCCCTTGTGCACGATCGTCACCGACTTGCGCTTGAACTCGATCGCGTACTCGATGGCGGCGCGCACCAGACGCTCGGTGCCATCCTTCGAAACCGCCTTGATGCCGATGCCCGAGGTCTCCGGGAAGCGGATCTTGCCGAATTCCTTCGGGAAGGCTTCCTTGAACATCGCCATGAACTTCTTGTTCGACTCGGAGCCGTGTTCGAACTCGATGCCGGCGTAGATGTCTTCGCAGTTCTCGCGGAAGATCACCATGTCGACCTGCGACGGGTCTTTCACCGGACTCGGCACGCCCTTGAACCAGCGCACCGGGCGCAGGCAGACGTACAGATCGAGCATCTGTCGCAACGCGACGTTGAGCGAACGGATGCCACCGCCGATCGGCGTCGTCAGCGGACCCTTGATCGAAATCAGGTAATCGCGGCAGGCCTGCACGGTGGCTTCCGGCAGCCAGTTGCCGAACTGGTTGTTCGCCTTCTCGCCGGCGTAGATCTCCATCCAGTGGATCTTGCGCGCGCCGCCGTAGACCTTTTCGACCGCGGCATCGAACACGCGCACCGAGGCGCGCCAGATGTCGGCGCCGGTGCCGTCGCCTTCGATGAACGGGATGATCGGATTCGGCGGCACGCTCAGCACACCGTTCGTGATCGTGATCTTGGCGCCATCTGCAGGCACGTTCAGGGTGGGCTCGGCCATGGGTCTTCTCCGGTTGAATGGGTTCCGCGCCGGAGCCGGCGCGAGGCCGTGTATTGTCGCGGGTTCGTTGTGACAGGGATAGGTGGGGGTGTTTGGCGCGGAGTCGCGGGAACTTGCGCGGCGCTCCACACTCTCTCCCAGCCATGCCCGCGCTGCCCCATCCATTGACCCTCGAAGACCAGATGCTGGCCGGCCATCGCTGGCAGGCACGGCGGGCGTTGTGGCCGCAGACGCTGTTCCTGGCGGCGACCTATGGCGTGCTGGCATGGGTCCTGGTGTTGCTTTGGTGGCGCGTCGACGCCCACTGGATCACGGCCGGTGCGATGTGGATCCGTGCCCATGAAACGCTGCTGGCGCTGGCGGCGATAGGCGTCGCGATGGTGCTGGCGCGCACTCGCTTGCGACGCGATGCGAGGCGCCATGCCGCTTCTGCCGGTGCGGCGATGCCGGTATGGCGCGACATGCAGCGCCGACGCGATACGCGCACGCGCATGGTGCTGGGTTTGCATGCGGTGGCGTCCGTCACGCTGGTGGTCGGGATGGTCGCACTGCATGACCCGGGCGCCGCCTGGTCGAGCGCGGCGTCGTTGCGCTGGTCCTTGCTCGCCGCCCTGCTCACCATCGTGTTCATGCCGGCGCCTGCAGGTCGCGCGTCGACGCAAGCGACGCGACCGCCTCGTCTGGCGCAGGTGCCGCGCTGGCTGGCATCGCTCGGCTCAACCGACTTGCCGCACCTGCCGCAGTGGTGGTGGCAACGCGCCGGCAGTGCCTGGATGCGCGGCCGTGCCGCCACGGCACTGGCGGCCGGCCTGCTGCTGGCACCCACCGAGGCCTTCGCGATCCTGCTGCCGATGAGCCTGCTGATGTTGGCGGCCCTGTTCAATGCACTCGATGTCGCGCATCGACTCGCGGCCGAGGTCGCTTCCGTGCTGGCGGCGCGCCCGCCGTGCGCGCGGCGATTGTGGCGGGCCCTGTGGCCGCTGCATCTGGGGCTGACCGGCCTACTTGCGTTCGTGTCGAGCGTGCTGCTGCAGCTCGTGCGGATCACACCCGCGGTCACGCTCGTGATTGGCGTTGCCGTGGTGATCACGGCGAGCATCGACTTTCTGCTCGCGATCGTGTTGCGCCACGCACCCCACCGCCTCGGCTTGGCGCGCATGCAGCTGGCGGTCCTCGCCGCGGCACTGGCCAGCGCGATGCCGCCCTTGCTGCCACTGGCTGCGTCCGGCCTGCTGGTCTTGCTGGCGCGACGGGTGTGGCGGGGCGACGTGCATGCTTGAGATCGCCGGACTGGTCGTCGAACGCAGCGGACGCCGGGTGCTGAATGCGCTGGACTGGCGCGTGGCACGTGGCGAGTGGGTCGGACTGGTCGGCGCGAATGGCACCGGCAAATCGACCTTGATGCAGGCCATCGTCGGCCTGGTTCCGGGCAGCACGGGCAGCATCCGCATCGGCGGCCACGATCTGGCGGCGCACCCCGCTGCGGCACGCGATTGCTGCGCCGTGGCGATCGCGCCGGAACGCCTGCCCGACGGCCTGACCGTGCGACAACTGCTCGAACTCGTGCAGGCATCACGCGGATTGCCGACGAGCGCGAAGGCCGCGTCGCTGCACCTCGCCGAACGGCTCGGCCTGTCGCCCTGGCTCGACGCGTTCATCGGTGCCTGCTCGCTCGGCACGCGCCAGAAGGCCGGCATCGTCGCCGGACTGTCCGGGCGTGCACCGCTGTGGCTGCTGGACGAATCGCTGAATGGCCTCGATCCGGTCAGCGCCTTCGCGTTCAAGCAATTCCTCGGCGAACAGCAGCGCGCCGGCGACACCGCCATCGTGTTGGCCACCCATGGCATCGAACTCGCCGAGCGCTTGCTCACCCGCGTCTGCGTGTTGCGCGATGGCCGCATCGGCGCCGACTTCGACCGCGCACGTCTCGACGCGATTCGAAGCGACCCGTCGCAGTCTGTGGAAGCAGTGCTGGTCGCAGCGATGCAAGGCGCCTGAGCCGGCGTCGACTTCACGCCGATTGCGCGGGCCTGCGGCGATGCTGTCGGCATGTGGCATGTCGTCTGGTTCAAGCGGGATCTGCGCTGCGCTGATCATGCGCCGCTGGCGCGTGCCGCGGCTGCGGGCGCGGTGTTGCCGCTCTACATCGTCGAGCCCGAGTTGTGGGCACAGCCGGATGCCGGTGGCCGGCAATGGGACTTCGTGCGTGAATCACTGGTCGCGTTGCGTGCGGCGCTCGCCGTTCTTGGCTTGCCGCTGGTGGTGCGCAGCGGTGATGTCGTCACGGTGCTGGCGCGATTGCATCGCCAGCAAGGCATCGCGTCGATCCACGCCCATCAGGAAACCGGTAATGACTGGACCTTCCAGCGCGACCGCCGCGTGTTCGGCTGGGTGCGCGAACAAGGCATCGCACTGACCGAATATCCGGGCTTCGGCGTCGTCCGGCGGCTGCGCAGCCGCGAGCGCTGGACGGCACGGTGGGAGCAGGTGATGCGCGCGCCGGACTTGCCCCTGCAGATCGCGTCGCAACCCGGCCTGCCCTTCGACGCCGGCGCCATTCCCGACTGGCCGACGCCGGCGTTGCCGGCCGACGCCTGTCGCGATCGACAACGCGGCGGCCGGCCCGAGGCGCTCGCGCTGCTCGACAGCTTTCTCGCCGAACGCGGCCGTCATTACACCCGCGAGATGTCGAGTCCGCTGAGCGCGGCATCGGCCTGTTCGCGGCTCTCGCCCCACCTGGCCTGGGGCACGATCGGATTGCGCGAACTCGTTCAGCGCGTCCGCACCGAACGCAGCCGCTGCGCGGATCCCTGGCGGCGTTCGCTGGCCTCGCTCGAGTCGCGCCTGCACTGGCATTGCCACTTCATCCAGAAACTGGAGTCGGAGCCCGACATCGAATTCCGCAACGTGCATCCGGGCTTCGATGGCCTGCGCGAGGCGGACTTCGATGCGAACCGTTTCGATGCATGGCGTCGCGGCGAGACCGGCTGGCCCTTCGTCGATGCCTGCCTGCGCATGCTGGCGCAGACCGGCTGGATCAACTTCCGCATGCGCGCGATGCTGGTCGCCGTGTCGAGTTACCACCTGTGGCTGCATTGGCGCGAACCTGCCCTGTTCCTGGCGCGGCAATTCACCGACTACGAACCCGGCATCCACTTTCCGCAAGTGCAGATGCAGAGCGGCGTCACCGGCATCAACATTCCGCGGATCTACAACCCGGTGCAGCAGAGTCACGACCAGGACCCGCGCGGCGTCTTCATCCGCCGCTGGTTGCCGGAACTGCGCGGCGTTCCGGACGGCTTCCTGCATACGCCCTGGCTGATGGGCCAGACCCAGCAACAGGCGGCCGGCTGTCGCATCGGCACGCACTATCCCGCACCGGTCGTCGACCACGAGATCGCTGCACGCGAGGCGCGCAATCGCTATCTCGCATGGCGCCGCCAGCCCGGCATGCAGGAACTGGCCGAGTCGGTGCTGCGCAAGCATGGCAGCCGCAAGCGCAGTGTCGCGGTGCGACGGCCGGAACGCTCGCCACAATCCGACCTGTTTTCGCCGCAATGAAACGCCCACCCGAACAACCGCCGCGCTATCGCAAGTCCAACTTGCCATCGAAGCCTTGCGTCACCTGCGGCCGGCCCTTTGCCTGGCGCAAGAAGTGGGCGCGCGACTGGGACGCGGTCCGGCATTGCTCCGAGGCCTGTCGAAAAAAGAAAGGGCGCCGCGAGGGCGCCCTTTCCAGTCCGGAGCGATGACGAATTATTCGAAACCGTCGCCGAAGACGTTGTCGACCACCACGTTCATGGTCGGGAACAAGCACCAGCGCGTCAGGTTGCCGAGGTCGGCGCCGGCGTTGTCGGACACGGTCAGGGTCCAGCTGCCGGCGAAGTCCTGGCCATCGAAGGCCGACAACGGCTGGTTCGGCGTCCTCACGCCGGTCACCGCGGGCGGCGAACCGGCACACGCGGCTTCGATGGTGCCGTCGGCGCCTTCGTCATCCGCGGTCACGGCCACGTCGTTCGCACTGCAGCCATTGGTGCTCGCCGGCACCCCGGGACGATCCACCACGGCCACCGTGGTGACGCCATGGGTCAGTGTCATCTTCAGATCGCCGACCCAGCTGTGCGTGGCTTCGAGACGGACATTGAGGTCGGTCAGGACGCCGCTGGAACCGGTGAGCACATTGCTCACGCCGGCCGGGGCGTTATCCGGAATTGCCAGCGTGCCGGTGAAGCAGACCTCGTTCGCCGTGGTGAAGGTGCGGGCCACGGAATTCGAACCGGTACCGCAGGCATTGGTCGCGCGCACGCGCCAGAAGTAGGCCGTGTTCGGCGTCAGGCCACCGGCCTGGAAGCTCGTCACCGTGACATTGCCGGTGCTGACGATGTTGCTGAAGGCCACATCCGAGGCCACTTCGACGACATAGCCGCTGGCGCCGGCAACCGCCGCCCACGTGAGCACGGGCGATGTCGCCACGCCGGTCGCGCCGTCTGCCGGCGTGGTCAGCGTGGCCGCGCCGGGCGAGCCGCTGGCGAGACTGACATTGACCACGGCGTCACGCACGATCGGCGGTCCACCGGCATCGGTGGCATGCACGTTGATCGCGTAGTTGCCGGTCGCGGCACCGCCTGCGGTCGTGACCGTCAACACCGACGGCGTGCCGCCACCGGCCGGATTCACCACCGGATTGGGCGAGAACGTCGCACTCGGGAATGCAGCGCCATCGATGCCGGGCGTGCTGAGCGTGACCGTGCCGGTGTAGCCGGTGATGCCGCTGAGCGAGAGGTTGATCGGCGGCAGGGGCGTGCCTGCGCAGGCGCTGATCGTGGTCGGCGTGACGTTCATCAGATAGGTCGCACCGGCACCGACATTGGTGACACGGCCGATGAAGGAGCGCTGTGCCGCGCGATTGTCAGTCCAGGTCATGCCGACGGTGGCATTGCCCGCGGCCGTCGACAGGCCGTTGTAATCGCCCCATTCCTGGCCGTCGTTGATGTTCGGCGACGTCGCCGCGGTCACCCGCGTCTCCTCGATCCAGCTGGTGCCGCCATTGGTCGACAACACGTAGTAGAAGTCGGTCTTGTCGCGCAGGCCGGCGCCCGAGTTGCGGGTGTCGTAGAACGCCACATGCACGTTGCCGATGGCATCGACATCCAGCCACGGGTTGAAGCGGTCGACCGTGGTCTGGTCGGCGATCGAATGCGGCGGCGCGGCGCTCTGCCAGGTCGCACCCTGATCGTCGGAATAGCGCACCACGACCCAGCCGTGACTGGCCGACGCCGAACCGCTGCCGCCGCCGGGGCTGCCGGCCGCCTGGTTCTCGTCGGCAAACGCGGCATAGATGCGGCCGTTGTGCGGACCGCCGCTGGTGTCGACATCCGCTGCGACATAGATGAAGGCACGACGCGTTTCCATGGCCGGAATCGCGAAGTCGAAGTCGCCCCAGAGGTCGTAGACGATGCTGCTCTGCGCGGCCGTACCCGGGTCGAGATCGACGAAGGTGACGCCGCCGTCGTCGGATCGCAGCACCCGGACTTCGGTCGAATTGTTGGTGACGGTCGGCCAGAAATAGTAGATACGGCCTTGCGCATCGGTGGTGATGTCGCTGCCGATGCCGCGCTCTTCCGCCGCGAACGATTGCGTCGGCTGGAACGTCATGCCAGCACCGCCGTTGACCGGCGCGGTGTTCATGCGCGCGAATTGCATCACGTTGCCCTGATGCCAGGTCACGTACGCACGTCCGAAGAAGGGCGAGGTCGGCGACTTGTCGACGTGGATGTATTCCTTGTCCGAGCTGGCGGTGGATACCGAGACCGGACCGAGCCAATTCGCGCCGTTGTTGAACGACCAGTACACCTGCGTGCAGAAACCGCCGCCGCAGGTGCCGCCGAGGGTGGCGCCGTAGACGATGCTGCCGTCGGGCGACCAGTCCATCGCCGGGTCGCAGCAGGAGCCCGGGAAGACGCCGGCATTGATGAAGGTCGAACCACCATCGGTCGAGGCCACCATGCGCTGCCCGCCGACACCGTTCGAGCCGAGGATCATGATGTTCGGATTGGCCGGGTGGTACTCGATCGCGGTTTCGTTGTCGCTGTTCGTGCCATCGAACGGACCCTCGCCGATGATCGGCGCCGCTTTCGGCAACGGGTCGGTCGCATACAGGAGCGGCGGCGGCGGATTGGCCGGATCCGGATGGGTATATCGGCCGAGGCCCTTGCGCAGCAGCACGCCGTTGCGCAGCAGGCCACCGAAGCGATAGTTGAACTCCTTGTTGAACTCGCGCGGATAGTGCTCGTACAGCGGGAAGCCCTGCGCGGCCATTTCCTTGCGCTTCTGGACCTTGAAGAAGGCCGGCACGCCGGGAACGAAACGATCGTTCTCCGGGATCACGGTGAGGTCTTCGTGGGTCAACTGATAGTTGCGGTCATCCCAGGGACCGAGGGCCTTCAATCCGGCATAGTCGACCTGTGGATCGACACCGCGCGCCTGATCGACGACGACATCTTCGGGCTTGGCATCTTGCGCCAGGACCGGCGTGCAAACAACGAGAAGCAGCGCGAGGCTGCGGAATACGGTGCGCAACATGACTTACCCCCAAAGAGAACGCCCGCCGGGCGTTCACACAGTATAACAATTGATTGGGGGAGGCGCTTCGTCCTGGAGGCTCAGGCGCCGGGTCATCGATCCGCGCGGAGCGCAGACGCCCGGGAAGCGCCGATCAAGGCCGCGAGCGCCACCACCGCGGCGACCAGGAACATCGCCTGCGCACCGAGCCATTGCCATAACCCGCCCGCGGCAACACTTGCGACCAACAAGGCGATGCCGCCGGCCAGATGGAAGACGCCGAACGCCGTGCCACGCAGGGCTTTCGGTGCGACGTCGGACAACATCGCCGACAACAGGCCCTGGGTGAAACCGAGGTGCACGCCCCAGAGCACGACGCCGAGCGCGGCACCAAGTCGACCGGGTACGCCGGCAAACACCAGATCGGCCACGACCAGCAGCACGACGCCGGTCAACAACAACGAGCGGCGCGGGATCCGGTCGGCCCACCAGCCGACCGGATAGGCGGTCAGCGTGAAGGCCAGGCTCATCAGGACCAAGGCCATCGGCGCCAGGCTGTTACCGAAGCCGGCGTCACGCATGCGGATGACCAGGAAGCCTTCGCCGAAGCGCGCGAGATTGAGCATCGCAGCGATCCCGATCACGCCCCAGACGCGCGCATCCAGCACGCGCCAGTCGCGCAGCGTCAACGCGGTCTTCTTGTCGCTGGCGTGCTGCTCCGGCTCGCGCACGTAGACCATCAGCACCAGCACCGCGAGCAGGCCGGGAATCGCTGCGAACCACAGTGCGGCGCGGACATCGAGCAGCCACAGCATCAAGGCCATTGCCGCCAGCGGCCCGATGACCGCGCCGACCGTATCCAGCGACTGCCGCAGCCCGTAGGCAGCGCCGCGTTGCTCGGGCGGCGTGACATCGGCGATCAGGGCATCGCGCGGGGCGCCGCGTATGCCCTTGCCGATGCGATCGAGCAGACGCGCGCCGAGGATGAAGCCGGCACTGTTCACCAGCGGGAACACCAGCTTGGTCAGGGCCGACAAGCCGTAACCGGCGACGACCAGCGGTTTGCGCCGACCGATGCGGTCGCTGAGTGCACCGGAGAACAGCTTCACGATCGATGCGGTGGCTTCGGCCATGCCTTCGATCAGTCCGATCATGACCATGCTCGCACCCAGCGGACCGGCCAGCAGCAAGGGCAACAACGCGTGCACCAGTTCGGACGAGACGTCGGTCAGCAAGGACACGATGCCGAGTGCCCAGACCGTGGTCGGCAGCCGCGCGCGCATCAGGGCTTGTGCTCGCGGGCGAGATACTCGGCGCTGCGCATCTCGATCAGGCGCGACAACGTGCGCTCGAACTCGTGGCGATGACGCTCGCCGCGATACAGCTGCATCGGTTCGGCCTCGGCGCTGAGCACGAGGTTCACGTTGCGATCATAGAACTCGTCGACCAGGTGCACGAAGCGCTTGGCGGCGTCTTCGCGGCGTTGCGTGCTGTCGAACTGCGGCACGTTCGACACGAACACGGTCTGGAAGCTGCGCGCGATCTCGATGTAGTCGGCCACCGCGCGCGGCCCCTCGCACAGGGCAGCGAAGTCGAACCAGATCTGGTCGTCGGCGAGGCGGCGCAGCGGGATATCGCGGTCATGGACGCGCAGGATCGCGTCCGGGCGCAATTCACCGGGCGCCAGCTGGTCGAACATGCGCGACAGGACCGCGTCGGCCGCGGCATCCGCGGGAGTCAGGTACACGCTGGCTTGCGTCAATGCGCGCAGCCGATAGTCGATCGTGCTCGCCAGCTCGATCACCTCGCAATGGCGCTCGATCAGCGCGATGGCCGGCAGGAAACGCGCGCGCTGCAGGCCGTGTTCGTAGAGGCGCTGCGGCGCCAGGTTCGAGGTCGTCACCAGGGTCGCGCCGGCCTCGAACAGATGGGTCAGGAATTCGCCGAGGATCATGGCGTCGCCGATGTCCTGCACGAAGCATTCATCGAGGCAGAACAGCTGCGCCTCGCGCGCAAAACGCTGCGCCACCCGTTTCAATGGATCCTGCTCGCCGGCCACCTCGCGCAAGGCCTCGTGGATGCGCCCCATGAAGCGATGGAAGTGCAGGCGCAGCTTGCGCGGCCCCGGCAACGTGTCGTGCAGCAGATCGATCAGGAAGGTCTTGCCGCGCCCGACGCCGCCGTGCAGGTACAAGCCGCGCACCGGCGGCACCGAACGGAACCGGGAGAGAAATCGATGGATCGCGCCATCGTCGGCGCGATCGATGATCTGTGCATGGATGCGATCCAGCACCGGCAACAAGGCGCGTTGGGCCGGATCATCCTGGCGATGCCCGCGTTCGATTTCGCGCTGGTAGGCGGCGCTCGGGTTCATGCCGGCGGCGGCAATTTCGGTCCGGCGAACTGCGCGATCGCTTCGCGCAGGGCCAGCAAGCGGCCATGGAAGAAATGCGAGGCGCCATCGAACCGCAACAGCGTCGGCGCGGGGTGGCGTTGTCCGACCCAGGCATACACCTCGGCCGGATCGACGACCTCGTCGGCATCGGGCTGGATCACCAGCCATGGACACCCCGGTTCGCGGAAGCCATCGACATCGCGACGACCGACCGACGGCGCGAGGGAAATCAGCAGGTCCGGTCGGATCGCGGCGGCGCGCATCATCGACACGTAGGCGCCGAACGAAAATCCGGCGAGGACCAGCGCGGCCGTGGGCCGCGTCGTGCGAACCCACGCGCAGATCGCGGTCAGGTCATCGCCCTCGCCGCGGCCTTCGTCATGCCCGCCTTCGGAGCGCCCGACGCCGCGGAAATTGAACCGCAACGTCGCACAACCCTGTTCACGCAATGCCTGCGCGGTCGTGGTCACGACCTTGTTGGTCATCGTCCCGCCATGCAGCGGATGCGGATGACAGATCACCGCGACGGCATCGCGCCGCGAGGCGTCGCCCGACCATTCGATCACCGCGTCGATCGCGCCCGCAGCACCCGGCAACAACAACGGGCCGGCACCTTGCGGGAACGCGGTCGGCCACATCGCGGATCAGCCGCCGGGCACCGGTGCCACGGTCTGCGGTTGCAGGCGCAGGCCGAGCAGCAACGGATCGTGGTCGGAGCTGCGGAACACATCGGGCCGGTAACGCGTCTTCAACGCCCGGCGGTCGTAGTCGGGCTCGTCGTATTCGAAGCCCGGCGACTCGTCCGCGTTGATGTGCCATTCGCCGACACCACCGACATGCGCCGCCAGCGACGCAGTCGCAAGCGCGTGGTCGAGGCGTCCGGAGGCGCCGCGGAAGACGTAGCTGTAGGCGGGTTCGCTCATCTGCGCCGAGACCACGTCGATATAGCCGCGACTGGTCAGGAGCCGGACCGGGTCCTCGTTGCCGTAGGCATTCAGGTCACCGACCAGCAGCACGCGATCGTGCCCGGTCTTGAGCGGATCGGTGGCCAGCCAGTCGGCGAGCACGCGCGCCGATTCGACGCGCTTGGCGTTGTAGCAGCCCTGGCCATCCTCCTGGTCCCGGTCCGGACCTTCGGCGTCCTGGCAACCCTTGGACTTGAAGTGGTTCGCGACCACGACGAAATCGAGCGCGCCGGACACGAAACGCTGTGCCAGTGGCGCCCTCGACCACTGCGCGAACGGCCCCTCGGCGGTAAAGGCCGGCGCGCCCTGGGTCTGCACGCGGCTTTGCCGATAGATCAGCGCGACCGTGATCAGATCGCTGCCGATGCGCTCGGCCTCCGGCTTCACGAAACTGTAATCGCCGCGCTCCGGTCCACGCACCTTGTTGAGGCTGCGAACCAGCCCGGCCAGCGCCGAGGTCTCGCCATAGCCATCGTTCTCGACTTCCATCAGGGCGACGATGTCGGCGTCGAGCACGTCGAGCGCGGCCACGATCTTCGCGGTCTGGCGCTTGAACGCGTCGGGATTCTGCGCGCCGCGCTCGGTCGGGAAACCACCGCCGGCGCCATCCCCATTGAAGTAGTTCAGGACATTGAAACTGGCGACGCGCAGGTCGCCATCGACTTCCGGCGGCTTGGCCGGACGCGGCGCATGGGTGACCGAAGCGATCGGCGCAATCAATTGCAGGCGGTATTCGCCCTCGCGCTGCTCCAGCACGCCGTCGATGCCGCGCACCTCGGAGTCGACGCGATAGGTGGCCTCCGGCGTCAGCGGCGCCGGCAAATGCCATAGCTTCTTCGGGAACTCGTCGAGTCGGGCGTCATCCAGCACCAGTTGGCTGGCGGCATTGGCCGCCGCCAGCGCCAACGCGTCCTGGCCCGGGATGTGCCGTTCAGTCGGCGCGAAGTCGCGGCCGTCGAACGAGACGATCAAGCTGCCGTGGCGCAGCAAATCCTCGTTGCCGACCAGGGATACCGGTCCGGCCACGCTGATGCGTTCGCCTTCGTAGCGCTCCCACCCGGCCGGATCGCTGCCCGCGGCCGCCACCGGGCGTGCCTGCATCGGCACGGGTTTGCCGCATTGAACCAGCGCGCCGACCTCGATCAGTGCAGTCTGCGTATCCGGCGCCGGACCAAGTTCGGCCACCGTGGCACGCACGCGCACCAGACTGCCGACCGGCCATTCCAGCGGCTCGGCATGGCGCACGAAGATGCCTTCGGAACTCGCCGGATCCTGATCTTCGCTGCCGCGGTCGGCCATCAAGTAGAAGCCGCCGAGACCGTCGATGAACTTGGCGCTGACGCGCGCTTCGACTTCGACGATTTCGCCGACCACCGGGCTCATTGCCTGGTTGCCCTGGACCGTGTGGATGGCTGCGGCGATGCGTCCGCACTGCAGCGGGCCGTCTTCAACCACCGGGATGCCGTTCGGACCGATCTCGGGCGCGCAACCGGTGGCCGCCAGACAGGCCGAGATCGCGACGGCAGAGACAAGGCGCTTCGTGTTCATGCGGATTCCAGTACTGCAAACCAAGGCGCCGCCCGAAGGCGGCGCGCACATCCGTCAGGTCCGGACATCGGACCGCAACGGGTCACTTCAGGTTGTCGACCATCCACTGCACCGTCGCATGCACCTGCTCGTCGCTGAGCGACGGATTGCCGCCGCGCGCCGGCATCACGCCAGCGGCACCGGTGTAGCCCTCGCTCGCATGCTTGACCAGCGTGTCGATGCCCTGGGCGGTACGTGCAGCCCACAGCGCCTTTTCCAGCTTCGGCGCGCCACCCGCACCGGAGACGTGGCAGGCACCGCAGAGGTTGTTGAAGATCACCGAACCATCGAGCGTGCCGTCATAAGCGACCTGGCCCTTGGCGGCAGCGGCGGCAGCGGCCTTCGCGGCTTCCATCGCGGCCTTGCCGGTGGCGCCCGCAAAGACATCGCCGACCGGCGCGATGCGCGCATTGGTCGCGGCGACGATGGCCCCGTTCTCCTCGCGCGGATGCTGGCCGTAGATGAAATGTGCAAAAAGGATCAGCACCACGGTGAGCACCATCAGCCCGGCAATCAACTGGGCAAAGTGCTTCATGAAGGTCAGGTCATGCTTGTTCATGCAGGGTCTCCACGGCCGAAGCGGGACTGCGGGCGCAGCCGCCTCGGGAGGCAGGAAAAGGGTCTCGCCATTGTGCCGGGGCGGGCGCGATGCGGCAAGGCGAATCGCCGGTACCGCTGCGATCAGACGTCGCCGTCAGCCAACCAGCCCTCGCCGGTACCGCGATTGAACACGCGGTCGGACTCCAGCACGGACGCCGCCGGAACCGGATCGGCGCCCTTCATCTGGTAGTAGATCGGGCCGAAGTCGGGGTCGACCGTGGCCTTGAACAGCTGCTCGAAGCTGTCGATCACGAAGTAGGTCTTCTGGTAGCTGTCGATGCGATATCGCGTCTGCATCACCCGCTTCACGTCGAATCCGATGCGGTTCGGCGCCGACGATTCCAGACAATGGATCGACTCGCCCTTCGACGACAGGATGCCCGCGCCATAGATGCGCAGGCCCTGCGGTGTGTCGATCAAGCCGAACTCGACCGTGTACCAGTACAGCCGCGTGAGGTTCGCCAGCGGTTCGCTGCCGAAGGTCGACGCGCGCACGCCACCGGCGCCATAGGCCTGCATGTAGTCGGCGAACATCGGGTTCATCAGCAGCGGCACGTGCCCGAACAGGTCGTGGAACAGGTCGGGTTCGGCGATGTAGTCGATCTGGTCGGGGCGGCGAATCCACCAGGTCACCGGGAATTCGCGCGCCGCCAGGTGCTCGAAGAAGGTCAATTCGGGCAGCAGGCCCTCGACGCCGATCAGCGTCCAGCCGGTGGCCCTCATCAGATGCTCGTTGAGTTCGTCGAACTTGGGGATCTGCGCGTCGCTCATGCCGAGCGCCGTCATCGCGTCGAGGAATTCAGGGCAAGCGCGCCCCTGCAGGATCTCGCGCTGGCGCCGGAACAATTGGCCCCAGACCGCATGATCGGTCGGCGAGTAACTCGCCCACGGCTGCTTGACCACGGCGGTCGTGTAGACGGGCACATAGCCTTTGTCGGTCAGTTGATGTTCGACGCGGCGGGCTTCGCTGGTCACGGGTCGGGCTCCGGAGGAATGGGCGCAAGGATAGGCCGGAATCCGCGCAATTCCATTGCGACATGGTCGCAATAACGTAATTTTGCGCAACAATCCACCACCTTTTCGACTATTCAGGGCAGATCATGTCCGGCATCACCCTCGATCGTACCGACCTGCGCATCCTCGCCGTACTCCAGCGCGAGGGCCGCATCGCCAATGCCGAACTGGCCGAGCGCGTGCAGCTCTCGCCCTCGCCCTGCCTCCGCCGCGTCGCGCGCCTGGAAGCCGAGGGCGTGATCGCCGGATACGCCGCCCGGCTCGATGGCGGCCGTATCGGCCTCGGCCT
Source organism: Lysobacterales bacterium (assembly GCA_016721845.1). NCBI lineage: Bacteria > Pseudomonadati > Pseudomonadota > Gammaproteobacteria > Lysobacterales > Lysobacterales bacterium. The sequence continues at coordinate 200,840 of JADKHK010000007.1, read as the reverse complement.
GCAGGCCTTCGTGCGCGTGCAGCTCTCGCGCCACGACCGCGACGCGATCGCCCGCTTCGCCGACCTGGTGCGCGAGTGGCCGGAGGTCGTCGCCTGTTACGCGCTGACCGGCGACATGGACTACCTGCTGCAGGTCTTCGTCGAGGACCTCGCGCATTTCTCGAACTTCCTGATGGATCGCCTGCTCAACGCCGCTGGCGTCGACGACGTGAACTCCAGCTTCGTGCTGCGCGAAGTGAAACCGCCCGGCGCCTTGCCGCTGGATCATCTGGTCTGAGGCTGGCCCGACGCGATGCGGGCGCCGGCAACGCGCACGCTCAATCCGCCGAAGGGCGACGGTTGTGTCGTGTCGACTGACAGCCCATGCACGTCGGCGATGCGTCGCACGATCGACCAGCCGAGGCCGCTGCCGCTCTCGTCGCCGCCCCCGACCCGGAAGAATCGCTCGCCGAGCCGCTGGCGATCGCCGACCTCCAGTCCGGGACCACCGTCATCGATGCGCAACTCGACGCGCGATCCTTCGCGCTTCACCTTCACCGCGATCCTCGTCGCATTCGGGCTGTATCGAATGGCGTTGTCGACGAGATTGCGGATCAGGACCGAGAGCAGCGTCTCGTCGCCCGCGATCACGGCTGCCTCGTCGGCGTCGAACGACAGGACCTGGGATCGGGCAACCGCCTTCGGCGCGAGATCGCCGACCACGCTGCGCGCCAATGCCGACAGGTCGAGCGCCGTCAAGGCGGTCGGCATCGAGGCATCCAGGCGCGACAGCATCAGCAACTGTCCGATCAGCCTGGCCGCCCGATCGCAGCCGGCGATGGTCGCTTCCAGGGCGTGGCGGCGCAGGCCGTCGTCGCGTTCGGCCAGCGCGACCTGCGCTTGCGCGCGAATGGCCGCGATCGGCGTGCGCAACTCGTGTGCCGCATCCGCGGTGAAGCGACGTTCGACACTCATCAGGCTCGCAATGCGGCCGAGCAGGCCGTTCAACGCATCCACCAGCGGCGCGACTTCGGCGTTGGCGTCGTCAAGACTCACCGGCGCCAGCACCTGCGGCTCGCGGAGGGCCAGCGTGCGGCCGAGCTGACGCAGCGGCTCGACCCCGCGCCGCACCGCCCACCACGCCGCGAGCCCGAGCAGGGGCAGCGCCAGCACCATCGGCCACAAGGTCGAGCGCAATACCGCCCACAGAATCGCGTTGCGCGACGCGAGGCGTTCGCCGACATGGACGATGACATCGTCTTTCTTGCCCAGTGTCGTGAACACGCGCCAGCGCACGTCGTCGATGCGGACTTCGCGGAATCCGCCCAGGTTACGCTCCTGATGATCCACCAGCGGCCGTCGCGGCGCGTCGGCCGAGTGCAGCACCAGTCGCCCGTTGTGGAAGACCTGGAACATCACGGTCGCGGCATAGCGATGCAACTGCGGCGCATCGACGTGGTGCTCGTCCTCGGCGTCATACTGCTGGGCAATCAGCACTGCCGCGGCCTGCGCGAGATGGCTGTCGAGCAACTCTTCGAGTTCATGGCGGGTGTCGAACCAGGTCAGGGCCGCGGTACCGACCCACACCAGCGCGACCATGCCGAGCACGAGCACGAGGACGCGTGCCTGCAGCGAGCGTGGCCGCGTCGTCATTGCGGCGACTCGCGCATCAGCAGGTAGCCGATGCCGCGCACGGTCTGGATCAGGTGCGTCCCGAGCTTGCGCCGCAAATGGTGCACATGCACTTCGATCGCGTTGCTCTCGACTTCCTGTCCCCAACCGTAGACGCGCTGTTCCAGCTGTTCGCGCGACAACACGCGACCGGCATTCAGCATCATGTTGTGCAAGACATCGAATTCGCGCGCGGACAAGGGCACCGGCACGCCATCGCGGGTCACGGCGCGCGCGGCGGGATCAAGCACGACACCGCGGATGCCGATGGATTCCTGTGGCTGTCCATGCGCGCGACGCACCAGCGCACGCAAGCGCGCCGCGAGTTCATCGAGGTCGACCGGCTTGACCACGTAGTCGTCGGCACCGAGGTCGAGTCCGCGTACGCGATCCGCAACCGCGTCGCGGGCCGTCAGCACCAGAATCGGCACACCGATGCGCGCGCGTCGGGCGGCGGCCAGGACGTCGAGCCCATCCTTGCGCGGCAAGCCGAGGTCCAGCACCGCCGCGGCGTAGGGCTCGGCGCCCAACTCGCGCTCGGCCGCTTCGCCGTCGCGCACCCAGTCGACCTGCCAGCCCTGCTGCCGCAGACCGGCGCGCAGGCCTTCTCCCAGCAGTGGATCGTCTTCGGCCAACAGGATGCGCATGCGACGGATTCTCCCATGGTCGACGCTTCAATCGGCGTCGGCATCCGCGGCTTGCGCGGCGACCTCGCTGTCGCTGGCTGCGGTCATGCCCCGGCTCGGCAGGAACTGCCAGGTCCAGAGCGCGAGCATGGCCGCGATCAGAAGCATCGCGACGCCGAGGCGTGCGCTCGGGATCGCATCGCTGCTGTTGCCCGGCTTGCGACCGCTGAACATCGCGCCGATCAGGTTCTCGCGATGCAGGACGCTGCTCAAGAGCACGCCGGCAACATGCCCGGCGATCACCAGCAGCATCAGGTTCGCGCCGATCTCATGGGCCTCTTCGACCCAGTGGCCGCCGAAATCGTTGTAGGTCGCCAAGCCGGCCGCAGGCACGACGATTGCGAGCGCCAGCAATGCCAGGATCGCGATCGCACCGGCCGGATTGTGCCCCCGGAAGTGCTCGGGTGCGCGCCGCAGAAGACCCGCGACATAGCCGACGATGGCGCGCGGACCGCGCACGAATTCGCTGAAGCGGGCATAGCGGCTGCCGATGAATCCCCAGAGGATGCGGAATGCCACCAGCACGACCATTCCGTAGCCGAATGTCACGTGCAGCAGGCGCTGCCGTTCGCTCTCGGCGGTCAGCCATGCGCCGGCGAAGCACAACACCATCAGCCAGTGGAAGACCCGCACCGGGGCGTCCCAGACCAGCACGCGCGGTGCCACCTGCTTGGCGGTTGCGTCACTTGGGGATGCGGACATCGTGTTCATCGAAGACTCCCTGGTCGGATGTGCGGTGACAGGCACTGCAGTTCGATCGCGACTTGATCGCCGGGCGCTGCCAGGTGGCGGACGAAATTTCGTCGTGCTGGCGCGTGAACCAACGCGACCGCGAGATGCGGTCTTCCGGCGGCGTTTCGACGACGCGCTTGGCGGCAGCGGCATTCCCGACCAGCCAGGCCTCGATCTCCTTCGCGGTCGTGGCGTCGAGCGAGGCGTCGGTGCCGAAATGCTGCGGCAGCGTCCGCATCAGACGTTGCCACGACGTCGCCGGCAACATGCGCGGCAGGAATGCGGCGTGACAGGCCGCGCACTCGGCCAGATAGACCGGCGGCGGCGGCGTCTTGCGTGCGTCGGCGGCGTCGATGGCCGACGACAGCAGCAGCATGCTGATCGCAATGAACCCATGCAGGTGGAGCGGAAAGCGCAATGCGGTGGACATGGTCGGACCTCTGGGCAGATGCATCAGGGTTGGAGGGTGACGAGCCAGGCGAGCACGTCGGCCTTCTCGGTGGCGCTGCACTCGCGCCCGAGCACGTCGTTGCAGTTGCGCCGGAACCATTTCTCGACCTTGGCCGGATCGGTGAACCGCTCGGCATTGAACGCCGGTGCGAGCGGCGCAATCACCTTGCCGGTGACGGCATGTTTTCCGGGCCGCGTCGGCACCGCGCCGTGGCAGGACGCACAACGCCAGTCGTTGCCCTGTGGCGACGTGAACAGTTTTTGGCCCCGGGCCGGCTGCGCCGGCGTACCGCTGGCCGCGACGTAGCCGCTCAGGACCTGGGTCGGGGTCTCGGCCTGCGTCGCGCTGGCGAGAACCAGCGCGGCGCAGGCAATGACGGCGAGGACGAAGCGTGCAGGGGTGTCGTTCGGTTGCAGGTTCATGACGTCTCCTTTGAGACCATGCTGGCAAACCGGTCTTAGGGATTTCTTAAGCACCTGTCGGAGCGGCGCTTGCGTACTCGACTCAGGTATGCGATTCGGTGATGCGTCCACCCGCCACGGTCGCGCCCATGCCCGATGTCCTCGCCCAGCACGCCGCCGCCCAGTTGCGCGCCAGCTTCGACGACTACAACCGTCGTTTCCGCGACATCACGCAACGCGCACGCGGCCGTTTCGAGCGGCGCGAGTGGGCGCCGATGCAGGCCGACTTGGTCGAGCGCATCGAGATGTACGACCGTTGCGTGGCCGAAGCCAGCGACGCCCTGCTGCAGACCCTGCGCGAACGCGCCGGCGAGCGCGCGGTCTGGGCCCGCATCAAGCTCGCGTTCGATGCCGAAATTGCCGGATTGCTCGACGGCGAGCTCTATCAGACCTACTACAACACGCTGACCCGGCGCTTCTTCAAGACCCGCGGCGTCGATGCCGACATCGAGTTCGTCGCGCTGCGCATCGAGCCGACCGATCGCATCACCCATCCGGTGGCACGACACAGCTATTCGGTCGGCGATTCGCTCGCCGACAGCCTCGACCGGCTGCTGGAGGACTATCCGTTCGAGGTGCCGTATTCGCACCGCCGCGCGGACGCGGAGGCGCTGGCCGAAGACCTCGAACGGCGCCTCACCCATTGGGGCGAACGACCGGTACGGGCGATCGAGATGCTGGAAACCGTGTTCTACCGAGAACGTCGCGCTTTTCTTGTGGGACGAATCTTCGGTGCCGAACGCTACACGCCAATCGTGATCGCGCTCTGCCACGTCCCGGAGGGTGGTATCGGCGTCGATGCAGCCCTGACCGAACGTGACGATGTCGCCGTGCTGTTCGGCATCACCCGTTCGTATTTTCTCGCCGACTTCGAAACCGTCGGCGATGCCGTCGTGTTCCTGAAGACGCTGTTGCCGCGCAAGGCGGTCGACGAGTGGTACGCCATGCTCGGTCGCCTCAAGCAGGCCAAGACCGAGCGCTATCGGCATTTCTTCCGCCACTTCGAGGCCAGTCCGGAATCGTTCGTGCATGCGCCGGGCGCCAAGGGCATGGTCATGGCGGTGTTCATGCTGCCCGGCTATCCACTGGTGTTCAAGGTCATCCGCGACGTGTTCGCGCCGCCGAAGACGGTGGTGCGACAGGACGTGCTGGCGAAGTATCAACTGGTGTTCAAGCATGATCGCGCCGGTCGCCTGATCGATGCGCAGGAATTCCGCCACCTACGGTTTCCGCGCAGCCGCTTCGCCCCCGCAGTGCTGGAAGAACTCCTCGGCGGTTGCCGCGAATCGGTGGTCGCCGACGGCGACGATGTCGTGCTGCTGCACTGCTATGTCGAGCGTCGCCTGCGCCCACTCAACCTGCTGGTGATGGAGGACGCGCCGCAGGAAGCGCGCCGCGCCATCCTCGACTACGGGCAAGCGATCAAGGACCTGGCGATGTGCAACGTCTTCCCGGGCGACCTGCTGCTGAAGAATTTCGGCGTCACCCGCCATGGCCGCGCGATCTTCTACGACTACGACGAACTGTGCCTGGTCAGCGAATGCCGCTTCCGCGAACTGCCGAAACCGTCGAACGAGGACGAAGAGATGCACGACGGGGCCTGGTTCCATGTCGACGAGCACGACGTGTTCCCGGAACAGTTCCCGCTGTTCCTCGGCCTCGACGCGAACGACCGCGCGGCACTGATCGCCACCCATGGCGAAATCTTCCGGGCCGACTGGTGGCGCGACCTGCAGGCGCGTTTCCGCGACGGCGATCCGCCCGAAATCGCGCCGTATCCGGCGGCGCTGAGGCTGTAGCCACGACGCCAATTGACCGAGGTCAATTGCGGGATCGGATCACGCCGACGGTCACGCCGTAATTGATGCCCGTCAAGTTCGGTGCGGATCGTCCGCCTAGGCTGCCGTCCTCGCATCAAGGACGCAGTCATGGCCACCGAGCTCTACAACAAGAACGGACACAAGGTCATCGTGTTCAACGACATGGTACGCGGCGAGGATGGCGTTCAAGCCAACCAGATGCTGATCATGCGCGGTCGCGACAGCATGCTGCTCGATCCGGGCGGCGCCCTGTTGTACACGCCGCTGTCGATGGCGGTCGCGCGCCATGTGCCACTGAAGCAACTGACCTATATCTTCGCCTCGCACCAGGACCCGGACGTGATCGGCTCGGTCGACCGCTGGCTGGTCTATTCCGGCGCGAAAGTGGTGTGCTCCAAATGGTGGGGCCGGTTCGTGCCGCACAGCGTGCCGCACTACATCGACGTCGGTGCCGACCGCTACGTGCTGCTCGGCGACGAGGGCGCGGACCTGCCGTTTGCCGACTCCGTCCTCGCCTGCCTGCCCGCGCACTTCCTGCACTCGGTCGGCAATTTCAACGTGTTCGATCCGGTGTCGAAGGTGCTGTTCTCTGGAGACGTCGGCGCCTCGCTGTATGACGGCAACGATTACGCGCCGGTCAGCGATTTCAACGAACACCTGAAGATCATGGCCGGCTTCCATCGCCGCTTCATGGCCTCGAACCGCGCCTGCCGCATCTGGGTCCAGATGGTGCGCGAACTCGATGTCGAGATGATCGTGCCGCAACACGGCCTGCCGTTCTTCGGCAAGGACATGATCAAGCAGTTCCTCGACTGGCTCGAGGGTCTCGAATGCGGCACCGACCTCATGGTCGGCGCGGGCCGCTTCCGCTCCGAATCCACCGTGCTGCGCGCCGTCGTGCCGCGCGCGCGCTTCGCTTCCTGAATTTTTCATCCTTCCGGAGAATTGCCATGAGAAAGATCGCCACTGCCCTGCTGTGCGTGTTTGCCGCACCGCTCGCCCACGCCGACGACGGCACCTGGCGTTTCACGGTCGGTGCCCACAACGTTGATCCGACATCGGACAACGGCAGCCTCGCCGCCGGTGCGCTCGACGTCGACGTCGGCAGCAACTGGCGCCCGAGCTTCACCGCGGAATACTTCCTCAACGACCACCTGGGCGTCGAAGTGCTGGCAGCGCTGCCGTTCAAGCATGACGTCAAGCTCAATGGCGTCGCTGCCGGTGAAGTCACGCACCTGCCGCCGACCGTGTCGCTGCAGTACCACTTCAGTCCGGAAGCGAAGATCTCGCCCTATCTCGGTGCCGGCGTGAATTTCACGTGGATCTACAGCGAGGACAGCGCCGGCCCGATCGCCGGTACCGAGCTCAAGCTGAAGAACAGTTGGGGTCTGGCCGCCCATGCCGGCGTCGACTTCAAGCTCGAGAACGACTGGTTTGTCGGCGTCGACGCGCGCTGGATCGACATCGACAGCGACGTGTCGGTGAACACCGTGCAGGTCGGTACCGTCAACATCGATCCGCTGGTCTACGGCGTCTACGTCGGCAAGCGCTTCTGAGCGCGACCACCGCACGGGACAACACGGACTGCGCGACGATCGCGCGGTCCGTTCAGCTTCCGCGAGGTATTTGGTCCTAGCATCGCGACCGTCCAATTCCGGACGCGTGGAGACGGCGATGGTCGGTTTTCTGCTGTGGCTGTTGTTGCTGGTGATCTGCTGGCCGCTGGCCCTCATCGCGATCGTGCTCTATCCGATCGTCTGGGTCGTGCTGCTGCCGTTTCGTCTGCTCGGCATCGTCGTCAACGGCGTCTTCGAATTTCTCAGGTCGCTGATCCTGCTGCCGGCGCGTCTCCTGCGGGGACCGAAGGCGGCGTAATGCCTGAAGGCCGCGCCAGCGGCTGGCGCAACGGCAAGTCGATCACGAAGCACGCGCCCTGACCGGGCGCGCTGCGGGCCACGATGCCGCCGCGATGGCGCTCGACAATGCGGCGGACGATTGACAGTCCGAGTCCCGTTCCGGGGTGTTCGTCGTGGCGATGAAGCCGCTGGAACGGCAGGAAGATGCGCTCGGCATATTTCGGATCGAAGCCGATGCCGTTGTCGGCAAAGGTGATCCGCACGAGGCTGCGTCCAGCCTCCTCGACCGTCGTTGCGCCGATCGTGATTCGTGGCGCGGTGTCCGCACGCTTGAACTTCAATGCGTTGCCGATCAGGTTGGCGAACAGCTGGCGCATCTGCATGGCATCGGCGTCGATGCACGGCAATGGTTCGACCGCGACGGATGCCGCATCGGCACGCAGGTCCAATCCGTAATCCTCGACCACTTCCCTGCATACCGTCGCGAGGTCGACCATCGCGAATGGCTGCCCTCCCGCGACAACGCGCGAGTAGGACAACAGGTCGTCGATCAACCCCTGCATGCGTTGCGCGGCACGCTGTATTCGCCCGACTCGGTCGACCGCGCCCGACGACAGCGACGCCGCTTCACGATCGAGGATGGCGTCGGCAAAGATCCGGATCTTGCGCAGCGGTTCCTGCAGGTCGTGCGAGGCGACGAAGGCGAAGTCCTGGAGTTCGCGGTTGTGCTCGGCCAGTTCGTGCAAGGACTCTTGCAGCATCACCTCGATGCGCTTGCGGTCGCTGATGTCCTGGGCCAGCGTGATGATGCCTGCGGTGTCGCCATCGGCGTCGCGAAACGGCGCCTTGGTCACCAGAAAATGCCGCGTCTCGGCACCGACCGGGTAGGTCTGTTCCCAGGACACCGCGGCATTGCCCGCAAGCACTTCGCGATCATGGTGACCTGCGGCGTCGGCGGTGTCGTCGGGGAGCACGTCCTCGGCGCGGCGGCCAAGCACCTGGGCGATCGGGACACGCACGAAATCCTGGGCGCGTCGATTGAAGTAGACGTAACGCAGATCGACATCCTTCACGAACAACGCCACCGGCACGTTGTCCGCGATGGCCCGCAACAGCGCGTGACTGCGCCGCTCCGATGCTTCGGCGCGCAGGCGGTCGGTGATGTCGCGGGTGACGCTGAGCACCGACTCGATCGCGCCTTCGTTGTCGCGCAGCGGCGTCGCATGTGACTCCAGCCAGCGTTCGGTGCCCTTCAGTCCAACGATGCGGAAGCGCGCGATCCCGGCCTGTCCGGCGCACGCGCTCAGGTGCAGGTCGAGGAAGGCATCGCGATCTTCCGGCCGCACGATCTGCGCGATCCGCATGCCGCGAATCGCGTCGAAATCCTCGGCTTCGATCAGGCGCAGACCGGCCGCATTCATCTCCACCAGGTCGCCGGCCGTCGACACGATCTTCACGCATTCCGGTTCGTTGTCGAAAATGATGCGCAGCCGCGATTCGCTGACACGCGCGGCGTGTTCGGCACGACGCCGTGCATCGTTGTCGCGGCGCAATTCGCGGTTCGCCTTCTCGAGCTGTGCGCTGCGTTCTTCGAGTTTGCGCACGAGGATGTGGCTGTAGTGCTCGAGCACGTCGGTCTGCACCGCCAGCGATGGCGGCGCCCGCATCGGCGCATCCGCTGCTTCGACCGCGGCGATCCGCGCCAGCAGCTGGTCCGGCTCGATCGGCTTGACGATGAAGTCGTCGGCACCAAGGTCGCGCGCCAGCTGCGCATCCTCGTCCTCGGTGTAGGTCGCGGTATGCACGATGAAGCGGATGCCGCACAGCTCGGGGTCGTTGCGCCACTGGCGCAGCAACGAATAACCGTCCATGCCCGGCATCAGCAAGTCGCTGACGACCAGCGTCGGCGGCGATCGGCGCGCCTTGGCCAGCGCCTCCAGCCCGTCCGCAGCGAGGTCGACTTCGTAGCCGCGCGAGCGCAGCAGGATGCCGAGGTATTCGCGATTGCCATCGTTGTCGTCGACGATCAGGACACGACTCATCCGGCACGCTCCGTCGGCGGCCGCATGAACTGCTCCACGTCCGTCACGAAGGTATCGGGATCGATCGGTTTCTCGATGTAGCCGTTGCAGCCCGCATCCAGCGAACGTTCGCGGTCGCCGACCATGGCATACGAAGTGACCGCGACCACCGGGACCTTTGCCAGCGAGGGATGTTCGCGCAGCGCCCGCGCCACCGCATGGCCGTCCATTCCGGGCAACTGGATGTCGAGCAGGATCAGGTCCGGGACAAGTGAGCGCGCTTCGGCCAACCCGCCAGGGCCGTCGTGCGCGGTGCGCACGCGGTGACCCGCCTGTTCGAGCAGGAAGCGCACCAGATAACGGTTGTTCTCGTTGTCCTCGATCAACAGGATGTCGCGACTCATGGCTCGTATTCACCTCGTTGCGGCAGCACAAGCACGAATTCGCTGCCGACGCCTTCGGTACTGCGCAGATCGATGCGTCCATCCATCAGGCTCGCCAGGCGTCGGCAGATGGCGAGACCGAGTCCGCTGCCCTCATGGTGCCGGGCGAGGCCGGAATCGATCTGGTGGAACGGATCGAACACCGAATCGACGGCTTCGCCCGGAATGCCGATGCCGGTATCGATGATACTGAAACGCAGCGCCGGCAACGCCGCCGTTCCCGGCCGCACGACCTCCCGGTCGAGCGCCTCCACGCGCACGCGGACCGAACCGCGCTCGGTGAACTTGAGGGCATTGTTCACCAGATTCAGCAGGATCTGCTCCACCCGTCGGCGATCCGCGGTCATGGTCGGCAGTTGCGGCGGACACTGCAACGACAGCGCCAGTCCGCGTTTCTCGGCCATCGGCGCCAGGGTCGCGATGACGCGAGCCACCACTTCACCGGGATCGAAGGACTCGCGCCGCACCGTCAGCTGGCCCGCCTCGATCTTGGACAGATCGAGCACATCGTTGATCAGGTCGAGCAGATGGCGCGCACTGCCCGCAACCATGCCCAGCTGCCGCGACTGCTCCTCGTTGACCGGTCCAGCCAGGCCGCGAGACACCAGCGCCGTGAACCCGATGATGGAATTGAGCGGCGTACGCAGCTCGTGCGACATCGTCGCAAGGAAGGCGGACTTGACGCGGTCGGCATTCTCGGCGCGCAGCAGTGCGGCGCGCAGGTCTTCGGTGCGCGCCGCGACGGTCTGCTCCAGCGACTCGTTGACGCTGCGCAACGCGATCTCGGCTCGGCGTTGCTCGGTCAGCTCGATCGACAGCACGACGATGCCTTCGGGCACCGGGAACCCGCGCAGGTCGAACCAGCCGCTGCTGCCGTCGGGAAAGGTGAACGCAATTTCCTCGTGAAACGGAACGCGCTCGTCCATGCAGCGCCGCATCAGGGCATGCGGGTGCGTCTGTTCGATGCCCGGCCAGGCCTCGGTGAAGACTCGCCCGAGCAACTCGCTGTTCGGTCGCCGGTTGTGGCGCTCGACCGCCGGATTCAGATAGAGATAGCGCCACTGGAAATCCAGCACCTGGCAACCTTCCAGGATGCCTTCCAGCACCTCGTGATAGCGGCGCTCGCTGGCACGCAGCCAGGATTCGGTGCGCGCCTGCTCGGCATGGCTGTGCTCGAGCGAGCCATAGGTGAAGCGCAGCAAGCCGAGCAGCAGGGCCGCGGTCACCAGCACGAAGCCCACGCCCTTGTAGGTACTGACGCGCAAGACCGTCTGCGGATCGTCGAAGAGCAGTGCGATCAGTCGATCCGAGAGCAGGATCCAGATGGTCGCGACCACGGCATAAGCGAGCGCGATGCGCAGCGCGCGCGAACGCATTCCCTGTGTGACGATCGACTTCCAGTCGCGGTCGAACCGCATGCCGCTGCTCCCTGAGAGCCACCCACGCATCGGTCATTGTACGCCGCGACGCCGGATCGGACATACGCAACTCTACGAATGGCGGCACACCGGGGATCGCGGCAGCATGCCGGTCGACCACCTGACGGTGAAACAGCGGAGTTCGCCATGCCCAGAATCCTCATCGTGGACGACGACCTCGGCGTGCTGCGCGCGCTCGGTCGCCTGATCCATTTCATGCCGCGGTCGGCGCTCGGCGGCGACGCTCAGGTCGAATGCCACGACGATCCGGAGCAGGCGCTGGCGCGCGTCCAGGCCGTCGAGTTCGACCTCGTCATCGTCGATTACCTGATGCCGAAGCTGCACGGCGTGGGATTCATGCGCCGGCTCGATGCCCTGCATTCGCACGCGGCACGCCTGCTGCTCAGCGGGCACGCGCGGGTACTGGAGCGAATCGAAGCCGTTCGCGGCCTCGGACCGATCGAGATCATGCCCAAACCCTGGGACGACGAGAGACTGTGCCTCGCGATCTCGCGCCTGGTGCAGACGCGGCAGCATCAACTGTCGCCGTCGCGACCACCACCGTACGCGCGACCGCCGCTTCCGAACCGGCGTCAACCGGTGTTCTGAGCCTGCTGCACGAGTCTTGACCGCACGTGCGCGCGCAAGGCTTCGGTCTTGGCATGGATCGCTGCGCGCAGCACGATGGCCAATGCCATCGCCTCGCGATCGTGCGGTGCGTCTTCGCAGCGCACCAGCGCACAGCGTGCCGACTCCAGCCAGCGCAAGGTCGCACACAATTGTTCGCCGCTCATCATGACCTGCCCCCGCAGTTGCCGTGGGGACAAGCTAGCCCGGCCCGGTGACGCCGACCTCCGGTGATCTCGGATTCAGGCCTGCGACATTTCGCAGACGCCGCGTTCGCCCGCTCAGGCCTGACGCGCACCGACGATGATCATGCGCACCATCGTCGTCAGCTGCTCGATCAGTTCGGCATCGCGATCCGCAGGCAGGTCCATGGCCGATGCCCCCATCGCGAAGGCGAGGCGGGTGATGGCCTTGGCCGCGAGTGCCGGTTGCCTGAAGGTCGCGCTTTCTCGCGCGGCGATGCGCACCAGGTCGGCGCACAACTCGTCTTCGAAATAACTCAGTTCGCGATCGACGGCTTTCTTGAAGGCATCCGAGCCGACGGTGCCTTCGCGCAGCAACACGTGCAGCAAGGCGTCGTCGGCGCGCACCTGTTCGATGAAGGTCTGCACCGAGCCGCGGATCATGCCTTCGTCGGTGGCGATGCGATGGCGGGCCGCACCGACGATCTTGCGCAGCGACTGCCCGGCGAGATCGATCAGCGCGACTGCAAGCTCGTCGGTGTCGCGAAAGTGGCGATAGAAGCTGTTCGGCGCGATGCCTGCTTCGCGCGCGATTTCGCGCAGGCTCAGGCTCGACACGCTGCGATGCGGGCCGATCAGGCGCAGGGCCGCGGCGAGCAGTTCATCGCGCGAAGTGGCGGCTCGGCGACCGGCGGGCTGGGCCGAGGAATGCGTGTCGGGCGTCATCGTGAGGGGATTTCTTGCGGCGGAGCGTGGCCCGCATCATACGCTCCGTCGAAAATATACAGGTGTATAGACATCTGTATGCGTATCTGTATACTGCCGCAATGCAGCACACCCATCTCCCCTCCGAACTTCGCCCTTCGTCTCGGCTGGCACGCCTGATCGAGGCCCTGATTCCCTCGGCCACGCTGGATTTCTGGGGCGCGCGGATCGCGCCGGCCTGGTCCTGGCGCCTTCCCAAGGCAGTCATCGTCGGACGCGAGACCGCGGCCGAGGGCATGGTGACCCTGGTGCTCCGCCCGAATCGACACTGGCGCGGCGCCGCGCCCGGGCAGCACATCAATGTCTCGTTCGAAGTCGATGGCCGCCGCGTCACCCGCTGCTACAGCCCGAGCGCCGTGCCGGGACGACCGGGCTGCATCGCGATCACGATCAAGCAGGTCGAGGGCGGTCGTTTGAGCACTGCCCTGTGCCGGTCGGCGAAGATCGGCGACGTGCTCGATCTTGGTCCGGCTTTCGGCGACATGTGCCTGGAAGCCGCTGCCACCGGTCCGCTGCACCTGCTGGCCGCAGGCAGCGGCATCACGCCGATGATCGCGACGGTGCGCGCGCTCGCCGCCAACGGCATGCCGCGTCCGTTGAGCCTGCACTACTGGGCTCGCCGCCCGGCCGAACTGGCGTTCGTCGACGAGCTGCGCGCACTCACCCGTCGGCACGCGCACTTCCAGGTCCGCTTCCACCTGACGCAGGCGCGCGCAGTGCACCAGGACGAGTCTCAAGGCCGCATCGACGATGCCACCTTCGCGACCGAAACCGACACCCTCGCGCACAGCACCGTGCTGGCCTGCGGACCGCAGGGGTTCGTCGATCACGCACGCAGCCTGCTCGCCCATCGCGTCGCGGCGTTCGTTTCGGAAAGCTTTACTCCGATCACCGCCCACAGCGACGACAAGGGCGACGTGGCAGTGACGATGGCGTCCAGCCAACGCACGCTCGTCGTGCCGCGCGGCACGCCGCTGCTGACTGCATTGGAAGCGCTCGGCGTGCCGCTGGCGTCGGGGTGCCGGCGCGGCATCTGCAACACCTGCGCCTGTGAAAAACGTTCCGGCAGCTCACTCGATCTGCTGACCGGCACGACCACCCGCGACGCCGTCTCCGCCCTGCGCCTGTGCGTCAGCGCGGCCGTCACCGATCTCGTTCTGGAGCTCTGAGTCCATGACCCGCGCCGCCAACCGTGTTCTGTCGAATGCCGAACTGGACGACTTCGCGCGCGAACTCGATGCATTGCGCACGCGCACCGTCGCCACCCTCGGCCAGGCCGACGCCGACTACATCCGCGCCGTCATTCGCGCGATTCGCTATTGCGGCTTGGGCGGTCGCGTCCTGCTGATCGCGAGCGCGATCGTTTCGTTCTGGTGGCCTGCGGTACTGGTGCCCGGATGCTTGCTCGGCGTGTTGTTGCTGACCTTGTCCAAGATCCTCGAGAACATGGAACTCGGCCACAACGTGATGCACGGCCAATACGACTGGATGCGCGATCCGCACCTCGATGGCCACCGCTACGAATGGGACATCGCCGGTACCAGCGACAACTGGCGCAAGACGCACAACTTCCATCATCACACCTGGACCAATGTCCGCGGCATGGACGACGACGTCGGCTACGGGCTGCTGCGCCTGTTCCCGGAGCAACGCTGGAAGCCGCGCTACCTGCTGCAGCCGGCCGTCGCGGTGATCTTCGCGCTTCTGTTCGAGTGGGGCATCGCGGTACAGGACCTGCGCCTCGGCCGCTGGCTCGCCGGACGCACGAAGACCGCAGTACTGCGCGAGCAGTTCCGACCGGTCGGCCGGAAAATGACGCGCCAGATCGTTCGCGACTACCTCGTCTTCCCGCTACTCGCCGGTCCCGGTTTCGTTCCGGTCCTGCTCGGCAGCATCGCCGCCAATGTGCTGCGCAACCTGTGGACCTACATGATCATCTTCTGCGGCCACTTCACCGCCGACGCCGAGACTTTTTCGAGGGATTCGGTGACCGGTGAATCGCGCGGTCGCTGGTACCTGCGGCAGCTGCGCGGATCCTCCAACCTGTCGGGCGGCCGAGCGCTCGATCTGCTGTCGGGCAACCTGAGCCACCAGATCGAACATCACCTGTTCCCCGACGTGCCCGGCAACCGCTATGCCGCGATGGCCGTCGAGGTCCGCGCCATCTGCGCGCGCTACGGCCAGCACTACAACACCGGATCGCTGCCCCGGCAGTTCAGCCAGGTGCTGTGGCGCATTGTCCGCCATGCGTTTCCGAGCCGGCCCGACCTGCATCCCGCCGCCGCCGAACTTGCGCTGCCTGCCAACGGCAGTTGAGCGGAGACCTCGATCGGCGCGGCCGGCAGTGAAGGCTGCAACGACGGCGGGCCATTCAATGGCGATGACGCGTCGACCGCTTGCCATCCTTCGGCGGGCAACTGATTAACATTCTCCTGAGATTCGCCTCAGACGCGCTTACGGCGCAACCGCGCACACTTCAAGCGGATAGGCGAACGCCGCACGACGCACCGATCCGGCAGCGCCGTGATTCGAAGAAAGGGGCCAGGACATGCATCACCATTCGAGCGCGGATCGCTGGGCACAGCGCGTGGCCACCGTGTTGATGTGCGTCGCCGGCGTCGCGACCGCCGCGACGCCCGTCGATCAGGCGAATTCCGACGCAGGCTTCGTGCTTCCGACCGACGCGGAACTCGAACGCCTCGGGGCCAGATTCGGCACCATCGAAATCGACAATCAGGATGTGTTCGATGAACATGACCAGCACGAAAATCACGCGCTGTTTCGCCTCTCGAACCGGCTGCATATCGAGACCCGGCCGGAACTGATCGAACAACAACTGCTGTTCAAGTCGGATGACCGGTTCTCCAGACAATTGATCGATGAATCCGCACGCATCCTGCGTGCGAATCGCTACTTCTACAACGCCGACATCGTGCCCGTTCGATATGTCGATGGTCGCGTGGACGTACGCGTGACGACCCGCGACGTGTGGTCGCTCAATCCCGGACTCTCCTTCAGCCGACGGGGCGGGAGGAGCACGTACGGGATCGAGTTCGAGGAGCTGAACCTCCTGGGACAAGGGGTGTCGGTCGGCGTCCATCACAAGTCGGGCATCGACCGGGACGTTCGTGGCGTCGACTTCGTCGACCGTCATCTGCTGGGGCAACGGATCGAACTGGCAGCCAACTACGAGAGCAACAGCGATGGCGACGTGCAGCACCTGAGTCTCCAGCGTCCGTTCTATGCACTGGATACCCGATTCGCGATCGGCGGCAGCGTCGAGCGAGTGGACCGTGTCGATCCGCTCTATGCGCTCGGCGAGATCGATTCGCAGTTCCGCGAGCGGTCCAATGCGCTGAATCTTTTTGGTGGATGGTCGTCGGGTCTGCGTGACGGCTGGGTCCGCCGTTGGCTGGTCGGCTATGCCCTGGATCGTCGCGAGTTCGACGCACTTCCCGGCGCCGTCGAGAACGGACCGTTGCCTGAAAATCGTGACTTGTCGTATCCATGGATCGGCGTCGAGATCGTGCAGGACGAATTCAGCTCGCTGCACAATCACGATCAGATCGGACGCACCGAAGACTTCCTGCTCGGCACACGATTCGCCGCCAAACTCGGCTACAGCAGCGCGGGGCTCGGCGCAGACCGCGATTCACTGATCTACCAGGCATCGTTCGATCACGGCATGACGTTGTCGCCGCAGACCATGTTCACGCTTTCGTCGACGCTCGATGGCCGCTGGGACGAGCGCGGCGCGCGCGGGCTGTGGTTCGATTCAAGCGCACGCTATTACCACCAGCAGGGCGAGCAATGGCTGTTGTTCGCGAGTCTCGACGCCAACTATACGCATGCGCCCGACATCGAGCGGCAATTGCTGCTGGGTGGCGACAACGGACTGCGCGGCTATCCGCTGCGCTATCAGGCCGGCGACGCCAGCGCCCGCTTCACGGTCGAGGAGCGCTTCTTCTCCGACTGGTACCCGTTCCGGCTGTTCCGCGTCGGCGGCGCCGCGTTCTTCGACGCCGGACGTACCTTCGGTCACGATCCACTGGGAACACCCAACTTCGGCTTGCTCAAGGACGTCGGCGTCGGACTGCGTCTCGGCAACAGCCGTTCCGGAAACGGCAGCGTGATTCACGTCGATCTCGCGTTCCCGCTCGATGGTCCGAGCGACCTGAAAGGCATGCAGTTCCTGATCGAGACGCGCAAAGCGTTCTAGGAGCTCGATGCATTGCAGGCCATCCTCGATGATCGCAAGCGGCCAACGCACCGGCATCGGTTGGCGCAGGCTGCGTGAGAGGAGCGGTCCACCGACAGTCACGGCAATGAATGTTCGACCCCATGGATTGGGAATGGCGATTTGAGAAGGACATTTTCGCGATGGAAATCTAGGTAGCTCCGCTGCCCCGACGTGAACCTCCCAACGTTGATTCTTTCGCCAACCGCGATCCCCAGCTTTCTCAAAGAATCGCAATGAGCGACAGGGGAAATCAGAAGCTCGCCGTCGTCTCCGAAGCCGATGAAACCTCGATCAAAGAGATGATCCGCGTTTGGACTCAGCAGCAAACCGTTCTCACCATCCAATCGTTCCTCATTTGAGGATTCGCGCCAGGGCTTGCAGTGACTGGCTCGCAAGTGCTGCTGTTGGTCCACTCCGGTAATTCGACACACTTTCTCGATCTGCATGACGCGGTCCTTGAACAATCCTTGACCACGTCTTGCCATGACCACAGACGACCGTTCGGTATCAGTCAAACGGCGATCATCATGCAACCCGGCAAGAACATGCTCCTCCCACTCGATGAGTCCGATCGCCGGCTGAATTCGATTGGCATCTGAGACCCGAACCCCACTGACAATGTCACGCGCTTCGCGACCGACCAGATCTACTAGCGCGGCGGCAAAGGAGGGTGAGACGTACGTCAAGTAAACGCTTTGCAGTCCGGCGCCGTTTGATCTGAGCGGGGCATAGGTCTTTTGAAGATGCGGTACAAGCGAAGCCATGTGACTCGACGGCTTGATGGCGCCGGCCAATGGATGAAAATGTACGTCGACACGCCAACCAATCAAATCCCAGTAGGCGCCAGCGCCAGCAAATTCCAGCGGCTTGGGTGCTTCATACGCATGAGAGCCGGCAATACCGATTGCCTTGATCAACGTGTCGGCAAAGGAAAAAACCACATCCCCTGGGGAGACTTCGCGCATGAAGTCGTAAAATGGATTCCTATTGCCGTTCGACTTCCTTCGTGGTGACCAGAGATATCCACCAGCGACTTCGTGCCGGTACGTCTGATTCTGGTTGACCCACCAGTAGCGCATGCGCCGTTCTACAACGGCTTTCGCGCCCTAGTCCAGCTGCTGCAATAGCTGGCGCGCCCGAAGGGATTCGAACCCCCGACCCCTGCCTTCGGAGGGCAGTGCTCTATCCAACTGAGCTACGGGCGCTTTGTTCAAGGACTGGCGACAGGCGGTCGGATGATGTCCGAGGACCGCTGCCGTGGCGCATTCTAGCGGCGATTGTCGGCACGAGTAACGCACTTCCGGATGGCGGCCGCGATTCGAGTAGGCTGTCGGTCGCGTGATCGAACCGATGGCGCGGGGGATGTCGAACGGCTGGCGAAACAAGGGAGCGCGATATGTCGGGTCGGAATGGCGTGGGGAAACGGTCGTGGGCGCTCGTTGCCCTGTTGGCGTCGCAATGCGCGTCGGCTGGGGTGATGAACGACGTGTTGTCCGAATGGAACCTGCAGGCGGACCAATGCGAGGACGGGCAGTTGGACCTGGAGGCGATGGTGAACGTCGCGATGTTCGAGGCGGTCAACGGCATCGCCGGCAAGTACCAGTCCTATCTGCCGGCCGCGGGAATACGCGGCACGGGTTCGATGGATGCCGCCGCTGCGACGGCTGCCCACGACGTGCTGCTCGCCTTGTGTGCCGATCAGGCCGACGCATTCGAAGCGGCGCTGAAGACGTCGCTGGCACGGGTCGAGGATGACGCCGCACGCGATGCCGGCGCCAAGCTCGGCAGCCGGGCAGCTGCAGCCTTGATTGCCGCGCGCGCCGACTCGGGCGCGAATGTGCCGGACCCGTTGTTTGAACCTGCAGCCGCCGGTCGTTACGTCACCACCCTGGAGCGCGTCGGCGTCAGCACCGCACGCATTCGACCCTGGGTGATGACCACGCCCGACGAGGTGCGTGCACCACCGCCACCCGCGCTCGACAGCGAAACCTGGGCGCGCGACTTCAACGAGATCAAGCGCATGGGCGGCAAGAAATCGGACGCGCGTACGCCGACGCAGACCGATATCGGCAAGTTCTGGGGCAAGCGCGACGTGCGCATCGTGTTGCCGCAACTGCTCGGCCGGCCTGGTCGCACACTGGTGGACGACGCGCGCTTTCTTGCCCTGGCCGAAATGGCCTGGGCCGATTCCTATGTGGCGATGATGGACGGCAAGTACGCCTTCATGTTCTGGCGTCCGATCACCGCCATCCGCAATGCGGCGATGGACGGCAACGCGGCCACCGAGCCCGACCCCGAATGGCGACCCTTGCTGATCAACACCCCGCCGCACCCCGAGTATCCCTGCGGCCATTGCCTGTCGGCGGCCGCCGTCGGTGCGGTGATCGAAGCAGAGTTCGGCAGCACCGCGCCACCGATCGTGCTGGCAGAGGAAGATGCGCTGCTGCGGCGCTATGACACCCCGCGCGAGTACATCGACGAAGTCAGCGAATCGCGCCTGCTGGGCGGCGTGCACTATCGCTTCTCGGTGGAGGCCGGACGCAGTGCCGGCCTCGCGATCGGCCAGCTGGCGGCGCAGCGATATTTCAAGCCGGCGGTCGACGGACACTGATCGGCGCGCCGCCGCCAGTCGCACGATCGGGACGGGCAGCCGGTCGTGCATTCCGCCTTGCGGGCCGTGCTGCAGCCTGCAGATCGCGATGCAGCCGGGGCCGCCGTGGCGATCACTTCCGAATCAAATCAGTTGCTTGGCGCGATCGATGGGGTGGCATCGAACTTGCGCGATTCTGCTTGCCGAAGTCGGATCCCACGATCCGCACTTCCGGCATTCGTCGAGCAGAGAGGAGTAACGAGATGAACAGGATGATCTGTCTGGCCACCGCTTTGAGCCTCGCCCTGTCGGGCACGAGCTTCGCGCAATCGCAGCAGTATGCGCGCGTGCTGGATGCGAGCCCGATCGTCGACCGCGTGACCCAGCGCGAAGAAGTGTGCTGGCCGAAGGACGGGCGCCGTGACCGCGGCATCGAAGGCGCCGTGCTCGGCGCCATCGTCGGCGGCGCACTCGGCAACCAGGTCGGCAAGGGGGATGGCCGCAAGGCCGCGACCGTGGCTGGCGCCCTGGCCGGCGCCGTGGTCGGCCGCGACATCGACCGTCGTGATCGCGACCGTTATCGCTGCGAGTGGCGCAACGTGCCACGCGAGACCGTGATCGGCTACGACGTCAAGTATCGCTATCGCGGCCGCGACTACATCGGCCAGGTCCCATATGAGCCGGGCCGGCGCATCCCGGTGATCGTGTATGACAGCCGCTGGGGTCGAACCCGTGTCGAGCCTGCCGACCAGTTGATGTAACCGGGTCGGCCATCGTCAAGGGCGCACCGTTTCGGCGGACGCCCTTGACGTTCATTCGACGGCGGCGACCGGCAGATCGAACGCGAACACGGCACCGCCGCCTTCGCGCGACTCGAACCAGAGATGGCCGCCGAGTTGCGAAATGTCCTGTTTCGCGATCGCCAGTCCGAGGCCGCTGGAATCTTCGGCGGCGCGCTTGCCGAGCCGCACGTAGCGCTGGAACAGCTGCTTCTGCGCCTGTTCGCTGAGGCCCGGACCGCGGTCGCAGACGGCGACGCGGACCATGCCCGGCGCGCCCGGCCCGACCTCGATGTCGATGCGATCGTCGGCCGGGCCGTACTTGATCGCGTTCGAGATCAGGTTCTCGATCACGTGACTCACCGCGGTCCAGTCGGCGAACACCGGATCGCTCGGCAGGGCGTTGATGGCGATCACGAGACCGCGGCTCGTCGCCGCCGGCTGCATGCGCTCGGCCACCCGTCGCACCAACACCGAGAGATCCAGCGGCACGCGTTCGAAGCGGCGCTTGAGTTCCCCCTCGGCCCATTGCTCCAGGTA
This sequence comes from Lysobacterales bacterium, assembly GCA_016721845.1. Lineage (NCBI taxonomy): Bacteria > Pseudomonadati > Pseudomonadota > Gammaproteobacteria > Lysobacterales > Lysobacterales bacterium. The sequence goes on along the minus strand of JADKHK010000007.1, from coordinate 179,579 downwards.
GTCGTGGACGAAGCGCAGGGCGTCGTCGGTGCTCTCGCGGATCGACTCCGCGAGACTGCGCAGACGATCGTCCGACGCCAGCCGCTGCAGCAGCATCAGCGCACTGAACCGGATCGACGACAACGGGCTCTTCAGGTCGTGCGCAACGATCTGGGTCAGGTCGTTGCACTCGCGGGCGATGCGCGCGAGGTGGTCGCGGGAGCGCTTGAGGTCGATGTGGGTCCGCACGCGAGCCAGCAACTCCTCGGCCACGAAGGGCTTGGTCACGTAGTCCACCGCGCCGGCGGCGAAGGCGCGCACCAGCAGGTGCCGCTCGTTCGCGGCGGTCAGGAAGATGATCGGGATCGCGGCGTGGCGGGCATCACCGCGGAGGCGGCGACAGACTTCGAAGCCATCCATGCCGGGCATCATCATGTCGAGCAGGATCAGGTCGGGCGCGCGTTGCGCCAGCCGCGCCAGGGCCTGTTCGCCGGACAGCGCCGGCATCACGTCGAGGTCGCTGCGCGCCAGCAGGCTGCCGACCGCCTGGACGTTTGCCAACTGGTCGTCGACGACCAGCACCAACGGCTTGCCCAGTGCGGAAGCCGGGATGGCGGCGGCATCGTCAGGTGCATCGGCAGGTGTCGTCATGGCTCGTCTTTCGGTGCGGCGGGATCACCCGCGTCCAGTTGCGTGCGCAAGATGCGCAATTGCGCTTCGGCAGCGAGGATATCGAAGCGTTGCCGGGCCGACTGCAAGCGCGCACCGACCCGTCGCAACGACGCGAATCCGGGCTGATCCGGCAACGCACCCAGGACATCGATGACCCGACCGAGATCGTCGGTCGACGAGGTTGCAAGTGCCTGCGCGACGGCGTCGCGCAGTGCGGGCAATAGGCCGTGCAGGTGCGCACGCGAATCCGCGTCGATGGCGTCGGCCAGGGCCGGTTCCGCAGCGGCCGCGACATCGTCATGGCCCGCGGGACTGGCGACGATCTCGTGGCCGATCGCCGCCGCGATCGCGATGCACAGGTCTTCGCGCTGCAGCGGCTTGCGCAGGTAGCCGTCGAAGCGCTGGCGCAACTCGGCCTCCTCGCCGAGCAGGCTGGAGGCGGTCACCGCGAGCACCTTGGTCCCCGCCAGTGCGGGATCGGCACGCAGCCGCTGCAACGCGCCGAGCCCGTCGAGGTCCGGCATCCGGATGTCCATCAGCACCACATCCGGGCGGAAGTCCTGCGCCAGCGCGACGCCTTCGTGGCCACCGCTCGCGGAGCGGATCTCGTGCTGCGTCGGCGCGAACCAGTTCTCGATCAGGCGCCGGTTGAGTTCGATGTCGTCGACGATCAGCACGCGCAACGCCGGCAGATCCTGCAGACGGATCGTCTCGCGTGATTCCGTTGCATCGGCGGGCGTTGCCTCCGGCAACGCCGGCAGCGACACGCGGAAGTGGCTGCCGCGACCGGGCTCGGAGTGCACCTCGACGTGGCCGCCCATGCGGTCGACCAGCCGCTTGACGATCGACAGGCCGAGCCCGGTGCCTTCGCGCGCGCCCTTGGACGCATGCGCCTGCACGAACGGCTCCCAGACGGTCGCCAGTTGCGCGGGGGCGATGCCGATTCCGGTGTCGTCCACGCTCAGGATCAAGGTCACGGTATCGCCGGCGGCGTCGGGTCGGGCCTCGGCGGACAGCGTGACGCCGCCGGACTCGGTGTACTTGAGCGCATTGCCGACCAGGTTGGCGACGATCTGGCGAACACGCAGTGGATCGACCAGCAAGGCCGGCGGCAGGCTGGCATCGATCTGCGAATGCAAGGTTAGCCCGCGCTCCGATGCCATCGGCGCGAACATCGACAGCACGTCGGCCAGCAGCCCGCGCAGGTCGGTCGGCTGCGGATGCAGATCGAGACGACCGGCTTCGATCCGCGACAGGTCGAGGATGTCGTTGATCAGCGCCAGCAACGATTCGCCGCTTTGGGTGATGGCGCGCACGTAGTCCTTCGCCTGCTCGCCTTCGACCAGTTCGTCAAGCAGTTGCGCGAAGCCGAAGATCGCGTTCATCGGCGTGCGGATCTCGTGGCTCATGTTGGCGAGAAAGTGACTCTTCTCGCGATTCTCGCGCGAGGCCTGGTCGGCATCGCGGCGCACGCGTCGCTCGGACTCGAGTGCCTGCACGTAGCGATTGAGCACGACCAGCGCCGCCACCGCCGCGATCAGCGCCAGCAGGCCGAGTGACCCGAGCGAGAGATCGCGCATCAGGTTGCTCTCGCGCAACGCGATGTCCAGCTCACTCGCGCGATCGTTCAACTCGCTGCGATAGCGCTGTATGTCGTTTTGGAGCACATCCATCAGTTCCCGGCCGAAGCCGGTGCTGGCGAACTGGCGTGCCGCCTCGAAACCCTGCTCGCGCGCCGTCGACACCGACATTTCCATTTCGACCAGCTTGGGCTCCAGCAAGCCGCGCAAGGCCACGAAACGGTTTTGCGCACTGGGCTCGGCCTCGGCCTCGATGCGCGCAAGCAACGACCCCAGCGCCAGTTTCGCCTCGTCGTACTGCTCCAGGTACTCGGGTCGCTCCGACAGCAGATAACCGCGTTGGCCGGATTCCATCTGGAAGCTCAGGCGACCGAAAGCGCTGAGCAGCAATTGCGTGTTGCGCAGCTGTTCCTGCTGCATCCGCAGGCGATTGGCCTCGCGCGTCAACTGCGTTGCCGATATGCCGACCGCGACCAGCAACAGCAGCCCGAGCGCGCCGAACAGGTACAGCCGGATGCGCGTGCTGCGCGCGAGCTGCGCCAGTGCCTCGTCGGTGCGCGCGGATTCGGTTTCCACCCTGGGCCTGAGAGAACGATTCGAAACCATACCGTAGCGATTTGTCCCGGGAACCGGAATGGGCGTCTGATCCATGGCGTTCGATAGACCACGATTCGTGCCAGCGTTCCAACCCGCGCGCAGACGCAAATTGGCGGCCTCGCCTGTTGCAGCCTGCCCGATGCCGAGGCCGGGCTCGCGCGTTCTGCATGCCACCCGGCGCCTGGGCCGGCCACGGCGCCTGACGCCGGAGTGCCTTCAAATTCAATGCGCTCCGGCGCAACCGGGCACGGACATCCGGCCGCGCGGGACTTGGCACGCGATCTGCCGTGTACCGATGTCGCCGAATGATCGGTGGCGCATTCCCGCGAGGAGAAGACCATGAAACGGAAGATCCATTGGTGGTGGCCGATACTTGCCGTGTTGGCGCTGACGGCGTGCCAGGAATCAGCGGACCAGCAAGCAGCGGATGTTGCGGCTGCGCAGCAGGAAGCGATGGACGATGTCGCCGAGGCACGCAAGGAGGCCGAGTCGACGATTGCCGAATCGGTGCAGGACGCGTCCGCGGACATCAAGGACGCCAGCGATGAAGCCCGCGACGTGGCGCAGGATGCGCATGCCGATGTGACGCGTACTGCAGCGGCCGCGAATTACGAGGTAGCTGTGGCCAAGGCGGACGCCGATCTGAACGTCGCGCGCGAACGTTGCGACACCGAACGCGGCAAAGCCAAGGATGCCTGCGAGGCGGATGCCCTGGCCGAACACGAGCGCCGTGTTGCCGACGCAAGGGCAATTCGGGTCGAGGAAGAAGCCAAGGCCGACGCCCTCGCCCACTCGCCTTGAGTGCCTGACGAAGCGGATGCCTGCCGACGCAGGCATCCGCTTCACGTCGCGCCGAACTGCTTGCGCTTCCGATACAGCGTCGAGCTGTCGATTCCCAGCGTCTTCGCGGCAACCTCTAGGCTCGGCGATTTCGCGACGATGGCTTCGAGGTGCGCACGTTCCAGCGCTTCGAGCGTGACGTCGGCGCCGACCTGGAGCCGGACCGGGGCCGACTCGGTTCCGAACGGCGGCGGCAGGTGCGACAACTCGACGGATTCGGTTGGACACAGGATCGCGATGCGTTCGACGACATTGCGCAGCTCGCGGACATTGCCCGGCCAGGTGTGGCGTTTCAGTGCCGCCATCGCATCGGCCGAGAATTCGCGTGCCGGGCGGCGGTAGTTCTTCGTGAAGCTGGACAGGAAGCGTTGCGCCAGCGCCGGGATGTCGTCGGCGCGTTCGCGCAGCGGCGGCATCACCAGGGTGATCACGTTCAATCGGTAGTACAGGTCCTCGCGGAAGCGGCCATCCTGCACGGCGGCTTCGAGATTGCGATTGGTCGCGGCGATGATGCGCACGTCGGCGCGCTTCGTGTGCGGGTCACCGACCCGTTCGAACTCGCGCTCCTGCACGAAACGCAGCAGCTTCGGCTGCAGCGGCAGCGGGAAATCGCCGATCTCGTCGAGGAACAGCGTGCCGCCGTCGGCGACCTGGACCCGGCCCTGGCGATGGTCGGTGGCGCCGGTGAAGGCGCCTTTGACATGGCCGAACAATTCGCTCTCCAGCAACTCGGCGCTCAGCGACGGGCAATTCACCTGCGCAAACGACGCGCGCGCACGCTGACTCCAGCCATGGATCGCACGCGCGAGCACGTTCTTGCCGGTGCCACTCTCGCCGAGCAGCAGGATGCTGGCATCGGTGTCGGCCACTTGCCGCGCCATCTCCAGCACCTTCGCGTAATCGGCATGCGTGGTCGAGAGATCCGCCTCGGCAGCGCCGTTGTCACGGCCTTCCAGTTGCTCGATGCGCATCGCCAGGCGCCGCGCCTCGGCCTGGCGTTCGGCCGAGCGCACCAGGTCCTCGGGACTGCAAGGCTTGACCAGATAGTCGACCGCACCCGCCTTGAGCGCGCGCACCGCGCTCTCCATCGCCGCTTCGGCCGTGGCCATGACGATCCGCATCCAGGGCGCCTGCGCGACCAGCTCCGGCAACAGTTCGATGCCGGACTCCTCGCCGATGTTGACGTCGAGGAAGCAAAGGTCGAACAGATTCTGGTCGAGTCGCTGGCGCGCAGCGTCGACGCTGTTGGCGGTCAATACCGCGAAACCCGCATCTTCGAGGCACCACTTGAAATTGCGCAGGATCGAGGCGTCGTCGTCGACGAGCAGGACGCGGCGACCGACGCGCGAGGCTTCATCCGTCATGCGGACTCCCGTGGCTGAGGCGAACCTTGATGCTATCCCGGAGGTGCCGCGTTGACGACCGGCAGTGCGCACGACCGTACCCGCCGCATCCTGCAAGCTGCACGCCGCGCGAAATCGCAAGCGCTTGATCGCGCTGGGATCGTGTCCGGCGACGCCACTGGCACCGTTGCTGCGTCTTCCGAGTCGGCCCGGCCGTTCCGGTCGAGAGCCCAGTCACCGGCGCAAGGAGTATCGAGATGAGTATCCAGAACCGATCCACGACGACCCCCCGCAAGACGGCGAAGCCCCGCAGCAGCAAGGCACGAACACAGACCGCGACGAAATCGTCGCGCCCGATCGTGATGAACGGATCGTCCGTGGCGTTGCAGGCACCGATGGCGCAGTTGTCGCATGACCTGCAGGCCAGCCTCGCTGCGGCCGGCTTGTTGATGGCCGACGCCAAGCAAGCCGTGTCCGAGCTGGCGAGCACCGCCGGACAACGCGCCCGCGGCGCCGCACGGCATGCCGTCACGTATGCGCGCGAACACCCGACCCAGGTGCTGATGTCGGCAGTCGCGCTCGGCTTCGTTGCCGCGCGTTTGTGGTCGACGCGCGCCGCGGCCAAGGCCTAGACCATGCGCGCGGGCGAGCAGCCGAAAGTTCGCCCGCCGCATCGCGCGCCACGCGCCCGGGCCGTACCGGATGCGCCCGGGCTGATCGTCGCGGCGCGCCGCAGTGTCGCGTTGCGGCGACGCCTGTTGCGGCGGGAGACCCTGTTGTTCCGACTCGGGCTGCAGCGGCTGGCGTGGATGCTGCCGCTGCTGGCGCTGGTGCTGGTGTCGTCGTGGATCACCCTCGTGGTCGGCAGCTACCAGTGGCTGGCCGCGTGGATGGATCGCGCCGACCTCGCCTGGCTGATATTGCTGCTGGCCCAGGCGCTGTTGCTGGTCCTGCTGCATCGCGCGGCCGGATCGACGTGGCGGGTGATGACCTTTCCGGGCACTCGCGGTCTCATGACCGGACGCACGCCGTGACCCGCTGGCAGCGACTGCAGCGATCGCAATCGACCCTGGTCGCGGCGATCGCGGCCGATCAACAGGCGTGGCAGGCGCGCCGGCAGCAGCTGAGCCGATCGCCCGCGTCGGTCGTCGCGATGGCGATCGCCGGCCTGCTGCTCGGTGCCTGGCTTGGCGCACCTGGAACGGTCGCAAGAACACTGGCGTGGTGGCCGTGGCTGGATCGGCTGCTGCGGTCGTTCGATGCGCACGCCGAACCACGCAGGAGCAAACGATGAACACGCAACGATCCTGGCTCGACTGGCCGCGGCGCCGATCCGAACCCGACTGGATGCACGACTTGCCCGAAGCGTCGACGAGCCGCGCGGCCAGCGCGAGCGATGACCGCCTCGCCAGCATCTCCCGAAGCCTCGTCGCATTGCTGCTGCTGGCGGCGCTGGTGGTGTTGTGGGCGGCGCAGGCGCTGCTGATCCCGCTCACCATGGCCGCGCTGATCGCGATCAGCCTGTCGCCGGTGGTCGGGCGCCTGTCTGCACTGATGCCGCGCAGCCTGGCCTCCTTCCTGCTGATGGCTGTGGTGGTGATGGCGCTGACCGCGCTGCTGTCGGCGCTGGTCGAGCCTGCGCAATCCTGGGTGCACGATGCGCCCGAATTGCTACGTTCGGTCACCCAGAAGCTGAAGACCGTGACCTCGCCGATCGCCGAGGTCTCGCGCGCCGTGGCGCCGCTGGCCGAACTGGCGAACGGCGGGCCGCAAGTCGCGACGGCCGACCCCGCGAACCTCAGCCTGGTGGGCATGCTGAAGCGCGCTCCGGAACTGGTGCTCAACGCCGTGGTGATCCTGCTGCTGAGCTATTTCCTGCTGGTGCATGGCGACGCGTTGCTGCGCAAGGCGGTCACGCTGGCGCCGACGCTCGGACGCAAGCGCAGCGTGGTCGGCATCGTGCGCGAGATCCAGCATGGCACCGCCCGCTATCTGGCGACCACGGTCGCGATCAACACCGGTCTCGCGCTGCTGACGACCGCCGTGCTGTGGGCGATGGGCTTGCCCGACCCTTTGCTGTGGGGCGTGTTTGCGGGACTGTCCAACTTCATTCCCTATGTCGGCGCGACCGTGGTGGCGGTATTGCTGGCGATGGTCGGACTGCAGCAGGCGGACACGCTGTCGCAAGGCCTGATGCCAGCGGCGGCCTTCCTGCTGTTGACGACGATCGAAGGGCAGCTGGTCACACCGCAACTGCTCGGTCGGCAGCTGCGCCTGAATCCGGTCGCGGTGCTGGTCTGGATGATGGCCTGGGGCTGGATGTGGGGCCTGGCCGGCCTGCTGCTGGCGGTGCCGATGCTGGTCTGCCTGAAGACGGTGTGCGAACACGTGACCGCGTGTCGCTGGCTGGCCCTGATCCTCGAAGACGGACCCCGCATTTCGCAAGGCCGCAGCCACCGCAGCGTGCAGGATGCCACCGACGCCTCGCCCCAAGCCATTGATTGAAAAGCGATTGATCATTGGTCCGCAACATGCGGCAGTCGCCATGACCAACCCGGTCAGCGCAGCAGCATCGCAAGGAGACCTCCCATGCTCAGTTATGCCATCACCTTCCTGATCATCGCCCTGGTTGCGGCCGTACTCGGATTCGGCGGCATCGCCGGCGCCGCAACCGGGATCGCCAAGATCCTGTTCTTCGTCTTCATCGTGTTGTTCGCGATCGCCGCCATCACCGGGCGCAAGACCCCGATGCCGTGAGCGGACCGACGACTTCCGACCGAGGTGCACGCCCATGGATACGACCATTGCGATGCGATTGATGCACTTGGCAGCCGACGGCCTCGGCCTGTGCGAGGACGCGCTCGGCGAACTCGGCAGCGCACGGGTCCGTGAACTGGTGGCGCAGACGGCCGCCGCAAAACGCGAGCTGCTCGGCTCCTTGCGGTGGCTCGCCGGCTACCACCGTTGGCTGATTGCGCCGGTCGGCACGGTGACCGGCTTCGCGTCCAACCTGTGGACGAATCTGAAAGCGACCGTATGCGACGACGACGAGACCATCTACATCCGCCACCTGGCCGACCGCGAGCTGCAGTTTGAACTCGCCTTCGAAGACGCCTTGCGGGCGGCGAATGATCCGACCTTGTTGCAAATCCTGAATTACCACGCGCCGCAACTGCGCGCGTGTTCGAACGCGGTGGGTGCGTTGCGGGCCCGACTGGAGGCTTGATCCGCACCCGGCCGTTGCCGTCGGAAGCGGCGGCTTGCCTTTGAATGTCTGACCAAGGAGAGACCCCATGAACATGCTTCGCACCACCCTGATCGCATCGGCCTTTGCTGCCATCCTGGGCGTCGGCAATGTCATCGCGAGCGAACCCGATCGTTCACTCGGGGAAACCATCGACGACGCCAGCATCACCGCTGCCGTGAAAACGGAGCTGCTCGCCGACAAGCGCACCGAAGGCTTCGACATCAATGTCGACACCCGCAACGGCAACGTCACGCTGCGCGGCGGCGCTGACACGCTGGCCGACAAGCTGGCGGCCACCGAACTGGCACGCAAGGTCAAGGGCGTGCGCTCGGTCGACAACGACATCGTGATTGCCGCAGACGGCAGCGAGCGCCGCCAGGATGCGAATACCGCGACGGCCTCCGGCGAAGTGCGGGAAGCGGCCGAGGAAGCCGGCGACGAAGTCAGCGATGCCTGGATCACCGGCAAGGTGAAGAGCCAGTTGCTCGCCGACGACGTCACCCCGGGCATGAAGATTGATGTCGATACCGAAGATCGCATCGTCAGCCTGAAGGGCACCGTGCCGTCGTTGACCGCGCGCAATGAAGCCATCCGCATCGCCAGCCACACCAAGGGCGTGCGGACGGTGGATGCCGACGAGCTGATCGTCCAGTAAGGGTCGCGCGGCCGTTCGCCACGAGGCGCATCCGGTTGCTCGGAAGAGTCCGGATGCGCCGATCGGTCCGGCGCGCGATCGGCTACAACGGCGGTCGCGAGAACAACGGCCGAGGCGCACCGCGCGCATGGGCCGCGCACCAGTCACGCGCCAGATCCAGCGCATCGGCGATGACCTGGTGCATGTCGAGGTAGCGATAGGTGCCGAGGCGACCGATGAAGGTCATGTTGCGCTGCGCCTCGACCCTGGCGACGTAGCGGGCGAGAAGTTCGCGATCGGCCGCGAGCCGCTTCGGGTAGAACGGCAGATCGCCGGCCTCGGTCTCCTTGCTGAATTCGTGCGTGACGAGCGAGCGCTCGCATGACGCCCACGGCGACAGATGCCGATGCTCGAGCACGCGCGTCCAGGGCACGTCGAGCGTCGGGCAGTTGATGATGGCCGTGCCCTGGTAGTCGCCGTCATGGACGCTGCGCTGCCAATGCATGGTGCGATAGCCGAGACGGCCTTCGCTGAATCCGAAGCACGCGTCGATCGCGCCCGAATGGAACACATGCGCGAACTCGCGTTGCATCGCGGCGTCCCACGGCGTCGCCAGCGTCACGTGGACGCGCGGGTGATCGAGGATGTTCTCGACGACGCGGGTATAGCCGTGTTTCGGCAAGGCCTGATGGCGACTGTCGTAATAGTTGTCGTCGTAGTTGAAACGCACCGGCAGGCGCTTGAGGATGTCGGCCGGCAACTCGGTCGGATCGCAGCCCCATTGCTTGATCGTGTAGCCGCGGAAGAAGGCCTCGTACAGATCGCGCCCGATGAACTTCAGCGCCTGTTCTTCCAGGTTCGCGGGCACATCGATGTCCCGCGCCGCGAGGCGGGCGACGAAAGCGCGCGCCTCGTCCGGCCCCATCGCGGTGCCGAAGAACTGGTTGATCGTGTGCAGGTTGATCGGCAGGCTGAAGATGCCGCGTGCGGTGCGCGCCTTGACGCGATTGACGAAGGGCATCCATTCGCCGAAGCGCTGCAGGTAATGCCAGACCGCGTCGTTGCTGGTGTGGAAGATGTGCGGCCCGTAGACATGTTCCATCACGCCGGTCTCGGCGTCGCGCGCGCTGTGGCAATGCCCGGCGACATGATCGCGCTGGTCGATGACGTGCGTGTCGAATCCGGCCTCGGCCAGTTCGCGGGCCAGCACCGCACCGGAAAAGCCGGCACCGACCACCAGCAATGCGTTCATGCCGCGGCGTCCACCAGTCGCTCCAGACGCTGCCGCAGCAGGATGAAACGGTGATCGCCCGCGGTCGCTTCGACGTGCCGCTCGATCGCGTTGCGCAGGGTCGGCACGTCGAGCCCGGTCAAGGCTTGCAGCACGGTGTCGAGATCGACGTCGCGCGTGCCGCTCGCGGCCCGCTGCTGGCGGCGCTGGCGGATCTGCTCCAGTGCATTGGCGATCGCCGCGCCACTGCGTTCGACGTCGTCGACACCGGCATCGACGAGGCAGGACTCGGGCTTCACCGGGTGATAGATGCGACCCGGCAGGATCCGCGGATAGGCGAGCGGCGGACGGAAACGGTGGGTGCCGAGATTGTGCAAGCTGCCGGCTCGATCGCTCGCGCTCGTGTAGAAGCGCTCGCGAAATCCTTCCGGCACGAATGCACCATCGCCGCCGAAATCGCCGATGCGCAGCCCCTGCAGGTGCAGCAAGGTCGGCAGCAGCCCTTCGAAGAATCCGCTCCAGCCGGCGCGCACCTGATCGCGCAGGACGGCAAACCCGTGCCGCGACAATCTCGCGATCGGCAGGAATCCGCGCACGCACGACGCCGGGTCAAGCACGCCGTCGGGTGGATGGATCTCGTGCCACCAGTGCCAGTCCGGTTCTTCGGCATGTCGGCGCAAGTGCGCGCAGAACAGGTCGTGCGGCTGGTCGCGAAAGGCATCGAACAGGTCGCGCCACGGTCCGGCATAGACCGCGTCGTACTCGATGAACCAGTAGTGGTCGAAGTCGGCATGGGCGTCGAAGAAGTCGAGCCAGGCCAGGTGCAGGTTCCACATGATCTCGTGGCCGACCAGGCGTTTCGCCCGGGTCGCCACGCGCCCCAGCGTGAAGCGATGCACCGGCGCCGCGAGGTCGTCCGGCAATTCCTCGGCATCACTCAGCACGAAGGCGCGATCGCCTGCGTGCAGCGCGGCGCGCATGCGTTCGAACTCGGCCAGGATGGACGGATCGAAGCGGTGGGTCATCAGCACGATGGCGGTTCGCAAACGACTTCCCCGATCAATCGATCCGACTGTACGGAGCCGACCCGGTCGCGGGCAATGGCGGCAACGTGACCAACGGTGTCGGAAATGACGTATGGCCCGCTTGATCGTCGTCCGGGCCGGCTAGGCTGTGCGTTCCATTCACTGCGTCGGGTCGACATTCATGTCCGCGTTGCGTACTCCCAAGTTCCTGCCCGTCTTGATCGGGCTGTCCCTCTCTGCCTCCACCTTCGCCGGCGATGCGGACCGTTTCGACCTGCCGATCGCGGTGAAGACGCTGGACAACGGCCTGACCGTCGTCGTCAGCGAAGACCACAGCGCGCCGGTGGTGGGCCTCAGCGTCGTCTACAAGGTCGGCATGCGCTCCGAGCCGAAGAACCGTACCGGCTTCGCGCACCTGTTCGAACACCTGATGTTCGAAGGCACGCCGAACGCGCCGGAAGGCACCTTCGACAAGGTCATCACCGGTGGCGGTGGCCGCAACAACGGCTCGACCCGCCCGGACTTCACCAACTACATCGAGATCGCGCCGGTGTCGGCGCTGGAACCGATCCTGTGGCTCGAAGCCGACCGCATGACCACACTCGACTTCAACGAGAAGACGCTGAAGAACCAGCAGGATGTGGTCAAGGAAGAGATCCGCGTCAACGTGAAGAACCAGCCCTACGGCGGTTTCATGTGGATCGACATCAGCCAGCAGGCGTTCGCGAAGTGGGAGAACAATCACGACGGCTATGGCAGCTTCGTCGACCTGGAAAGCGCCAAGCTCGACGACGTGCGCGCCTTCCATCGCGACTACTACGGTCCGAACAACGCGGTGCTGTCGCTGGCCGGCGACGTCACCCCGGAGCAAGGCTTCGCACTGGCCGAGAAGTACTTCGGCAAGATCGCCCGGCGCGATACCCCGAAACGTCCGGACGTGGACGAACCCCTGAACACCGCCGAGAAGCGCATCACCCAATCCGACGCGCTGGCGCAGGTACCGGCGGTGGCGATCGGCTACAAGATTGCCGAGCGCGGCAGCAAGGACCAGGCACCGATGGCGGTCCTCGCCGACGTGCTGGCCGGTGGCGATGCCTCGCGTCTGTACCAGGGGCTAGTGAAAGGCAAGACCATGGCCCTGAACATCGATTCGCTGTTCGGCCTCACCGGTCCGTTCGAATACGACGGCCCGACCTTGCTCACCCTGTTCGCGCTGTACAAGCCGGACGTCAAGGTCGAGGACGTGCTCGCCGAAATGGACGCGCAGATCGCGCAGATCGTGAAGGACGGCGTGTCCGATGCCGAACTGGCGCGCGTGAAGACGGCGATGCTGGCGGACTGGAACAACAGTCTGGAAAGTTTCCTGAGCCGAGCCGACACGCTCGCGAAATACCAGGCGCTGTGGGGCGATGCCAAGGTCGCGAACCAGGTGCCGGGCTGGATCCAGGCAGTAACCTCGGATGACCTGAAACGCGTCGCGGCGAAATACCTGACCGTCGCCAACCGTACCGTGATCGATCGCAAACCGGCGGCGATGCTCGCCACCGATGCCGAGAAGAAGTGAGGAGCCCGCCATGACCAAGTCCATCCTTGCCCTGCTGATCGGCGCCCTGATCGTTCCTGCCGCAAACGCCGCCGATGCGCCGGTGATGCCGAAAGACCTGCCGGCCTACGCCGCCGACAAGCCGTTGCCGGTGCCTGACATCGCCAAGCGCACGCTCGCCAACGGCCTGACCGTGTGGGTGGTCGCCCGCGACGGCATGCCGCGCGTCGACTACGTGCTCGCGTTCAAGAACGCCGGCCTCGCCGCCGACGAAGCGACCACGCCGGGTTTCGCCTCGACGCTCGCGGGTCTGCTCAGCGAAGGCACCGACCAGCGTGATTCGAAACACATCGCCGAGACGGCGCAATCGTTGGGCGGCGGTGTCGGTGCATTCGCGAGCAATGACGGTCTCGTCGTCTCCGCCGATGCGCTCGCCAGCAATGCCGGGCCGATGCTCGGCCTGCTTGCCGAGATCGTGCGTCACCCCAGCTTTCCCGAGTCGGAGATCGCTCTCGCCAAGGCCAATGCGCTGCAGGGGCTGAAGGCGGCGGAAGCGCAGCCCGGCTTCCGCGCCGAGCGCGCCATCCTGAAAGCGGTGTATGGCGAGCATCCGTATGCGCGCACGCAGAACACCGAGGACGGCATCAACGCGATCACCCGCGACAAGTTGGTGTCGGCCTACAAGCAACGCCTGCGACCGGACCAGACCCTGCTGGTCATCGCCGGCCGCATTGATGCCGACGCCGCGTTCAAGCTCGCGCAGGATCGCTTCGGCGATTGGCAGGTCGAAGGGAAGCCCGCCGCTGCAACGACCGCTTCGCCGGTCAGCGCCACGCCCAGCTTCGTGCATCTGGAACGCAGCGGCAGCGTGCAATCGGCGCTGCGCATCGGCCGCCCTGCGGTGCCGGCGACCGATGCCGACTACATCCCGTTGCGGGTCGCCAGCACCATTCTCGGCGGCGGCTTCAGCAGCCGGCTGATGCAGAACCTGCGCGAGGACAAGGGTTATACCTACGGCGCCGGACTCGGCTATCGCGCCCAGGTCGCGGGTGGCGCCCTGATCGCCTCGGCCGACGTACGCAACGACGTCACCGGTGCCGCACTCGGCGAGTTCTTCGCCGAGTACAAGCGCATCGGCGCCGAGGCCGTGAGTGCCGCCGAGCTCGACATGAACAAGCGCTACATCGCCGGCGGTTACCTGATCAGCAACCAGTTGCAGGGTGCCGTCGCCGGCTCGCTGGCGAACAACTGGCTGGTCGGCCTGCCCCCCGAATTCCTCGGCGAGTTCGTGCCCAAGGTGCGTGCCGTCGACGCCGCGCAAGTCCAGGCGATCGGCCAGAAGTATTTCGCGCCGGAACAGCAGTCGATCGTCGTCGTCGGTGACGCCGCCGTGGTTGCGCAGCTCAAGGACTTCGGCAAGTTCGTCGACGCCAAGTGATGCATCCGGATGGGCGGCGGCCCCACGGGACCGCTGCCCGTCGCCTTCCCTGTTGCAGTGCAAAACGGTCACTTGAAACACACGTTTGATTTGTGACCGACTTGGCACTATGGTGCGGTTGCCGTCAGCGTGACGATCAAGATCGCGCGACGGCCACCACGCACACATCCAGGGGAGTCTCATGATCCGCACACTGCTGTCCCGACTGTTGCTCGTCGTCGCCCTGTTCGGCATTGCGCCGCTGGCATCGGCGCAATCCGACTACACCAAGACGCGTTACCCGATCGTGCTGGTGCACGGCCTGCTCGGATTCGATTCGCTGTTCGGCGTCTACGACTACTGGTACGGCGTGCCGTCCGACCTGCGCGCCGGCGGCGCCAAGGTCTTCATCGGCAGCGTCTCGGCCTCGAACTACACCGAAGTACGCGGCGAACAACTGATCCGCGACCTGGTGAACCTGCGTGCCATCTACGGCTACCAGAAGTTCAACCTGATCGGGCACAGCCATGGCGGACCGACCGCGCGCTACGTCGCGTCGGTGCGTCCGGACCTGGTCGCCTCGGTCACCTCGGTCGGCTCGCCGCATACCGGCAGCAAGGTCGCCGATGCGCTCGCCACCACCTTGCCGGCCGGCTCGCCGTTGCGGCCGCTGGTCGCCGGTTTCGTCGATGCCTTGTCCAGCCTGATCGGCTTTCTCTCCGGCAACAGCGATCCGCAGTACGCGCTCGGCGCGCTGGCGTCGCTCTCGTCGTCCGGTTCCGCCGCCTTCAATGCCCGCCATCCGCAGGGCCTGCCGAGCTACCGCTGCGGCCAGGGCGCGAGCAGCGTGAACGGCGTGCGCTACTACTCGTGGGGTGGCACGTCGGTGCTGACCAATGTCTTTGATGCCAGCGACGCGATGCTGGGTGCCGGGGCCCTGTTCTTCGGTTTCGAGCAGAACGACGGACTGGTCGGGCAGTGCTCCTCGCACCTCGGCGTCGTGTTGCGCGACGACTACGGCTGGAACCACCTCGACGAGGTCAACCAGATCTTCGGTCTGCGCGGCTTGTTTGCGTCGAACCCGGTGTCGGTGATCCGCACGCAGGCGAACCGGCTGAAGTCCGCCGGACTGTGATCGCAGCAGCGGCATGATGCCCATGAAGCATGCGACGGCCCGGTCTCGACCGGGCCGTCTTGTTGTCGCGGTCAGTGCATTGTTGCTGCTGGCCGGTGCGGCACTGTGGTGGCAGACACGCGCTGCCGAAGAGCGCCGCCCCCGCGCAGCAGACACGGTGGACGCGCCGTCCGGGACGTCGTCCGACGCGATCGAATCAACCCGCGTCGCAGCACCTGCAGCGGACACGCCGTCCGCCACGGATCCGACCGTGGCCGCTTCGCTCACTTGGCCGGCGTCGCTGCGCGACAGCGAACCCGATGGCGCAGTGACGCTGGACGCGAGTGGCCGTGTCGTTGCCAGTCTCGAACTGCGCCGCCTGTTCGACTATTTCCTGAGCGCCCTCGGCGAGCGCGATGTCGCCGCGATCCGCGCGTTGCTGCTCGCGCATGTGCGAGCCCTGCACGGTGATGTCGTTGCGGCCGACGTCGCGGCATTGTTCGATCGCTACGTCGACTACCAGCAGGCACTCGCGTCGATGAACGTCCCGCCCGGCGATGATCTGCGCGAGCGCCTCGCACGCGTCCACGAACTGCGCCAGCGGCTGCTCGACACGGCCATGGCCGAGGCCTTCTTCGGCGACGAGGAACGCTATACCGAATACACCCTGGATCGTCGTGACGTGATGGCGGACGACGCGCTGGACGAGCGCGCACGCCGGCAGCGTCTCGACGAACTTGATGCGCGCCTGAGTCCGGAACAGCGCGCGGGCATGCAGGAAGCGAACACGGCCTTGCTGGTCGATGAGCAGAATCGCCAGTTCGACGCGCTGCGGCTGGACCCGGCACAGCGACAGAGCGAGCGCGAGGCCCTGTTCGGCGCCGAAGCGGCGCAACGCCTGGCCCAGGCCGATGCCGAGCAGGCCGCCTGGGACGCCCGAGTGCGCGCCTACGTTCAGGCCCGCGATGCCTTGCGGGCCGACGTCCGCCTTGATGGCGCCGGCCGTGATCGCGCCATCACGCAATTGCGCGAGCGCAGTTTCGACGCCGCCGAGCAACGCCGCGTCGCGTCGCTGGAAGCCATCGGGCAGTTGTGACCCTAGAATGCGGTGATGACATCGCCCGAATTTTCGCTGGTCACCGAATCGTTCAACGTCACCGATGGACAGAGCTTCAGTAGCTTGCACGCCGCACTCGCCGCGTTGAGCACGATCGCCGCACGCAACGACGCCGAGATCCTGATCACCGATGCCGTCGGCGACGGGCGGGTGCAGCAGCTGGTCGCGGCATCATGCGTTCCGGTGCGCGTGATCGACGCCGTAGGCCTCGACTACGATGTGCAGAAGAATCGGGCGGCCAACCATGCGCGCGGCCGATTTGTCGTCTATCTCGACGGCGATTGCAGGCCGGTGCGCGACGACTGGCTGGACCGGTTGACCGCACCGTTGCGCGAAGGCACCGCCGATGCCGTCGGCGGCCTCACCCTCTACGACGACCCGACCCCGACCGGCATTGCGGCGACGGTGATGGATTTCGGTTACGTCTGGGACCGGCCCGATGGCCGACTCGAATGCTATTCGTCGAACAATGTCGCGTTCCTGCGTTCGCTGCGCTGCGAACTGCCGGTGCCGGATGGGGGCGGACTGCGCTGCAACTGCTATGCACATGCGCAGGTGATCCTGCGCGAAGGCCGGCGATTCCGCTTTGCGGTCGATGCGGTCGTCCTGCATGAACCGCCTGACGTGGCGACGGAACGGCATCGCCGCGGCTGGGACCTGATCGCTGCATGCTGGTCCAATCCCTTGCAGATCGAGAGCTCGCAGTTGTTTCCGACCCGCGCGGCATTCGATTGGCAATTGCGGCGATTGCAGCATCTCGATGCCGTACGACTGCAGCGGGCGCCAACCGCCGTCGGCGTGTCGGATCGGAATCGCGATGAGGTGCGACGCGAAATCGTTCGACTGCGCAGCATGGAGGCATACGGCATCCGCGATGCCCTGTTGGCCGGCGAGCGTGATGGCCGCAATGCCGCGGCGCGCGCGGACTTCATGCAGTGGCGCAAGGCCCAGGCAACCGCGATCGCGTCTGCCGGCTGAGCGCGCGCGTCTAGAACGCGGGGATCGCGTCCAGATCGACATTGCCGCCACTGAGCAGCACGCCGACGCGCTGACCGCGGAAGCGTTCGCGCTGCGCCTGCAGTACCGCGTAGGTGATCGCCGAACTCGGCTCGACGACCAGCTTGAGTCGTTCCCACAGGCGCCGCATGGCCGCACGCACGGCGCCGTCGTCCACCGTCAGCACTTCGACGCGATGCTGCGCGAGCACACGGTGATTGATCTCGCCGAGGGTCGCGAGCAGGCCATCGCAGATCGATTCCGGGCGTTCCACCGGCACCACGTGACCGGCCGCGAGCGAACGCTGCGCATCATCCGCGCCGACCGGCTCGGCGCCGATCAGCGTCGTGTGCGGCGAGCGGGCGCGCAAGGCGATTGCGCAGCCGGACATCAGGCCGCCGCCACCGACCGGCGCGATGAAGGCATCGATGCCATTGACCTGATCGAGCAGTTCCAGCGCTGCCGTGCCCTGTCCGGCAATCACCAGCGGCTCGGTGTAAGGATGCACCAGACGCGCGCCGGTCTCGCGCGCCAGCGCCGTGCAGAGCGCCTCGCGCGCGGCCAGATTCGGCGCGCAGCGATGCACCGTGGCACCCGCCGCGATGATGTTGCGGAGCTTCTGGGCATTGGCGTTTTCCGGCACCACCACGTGCGCGGGGATGCCTCGCAGCGCGGCCGCGGCCGCGAGTGCGGCGCCATGGTTGCCCGATGAATGCGTGATCACGCCCCGCGCCGCGACGGCATCGTCGAGTGCAAACACCGCATTGCAGGCACCGCGGAACTTGAAGGCGCCGACCCGCTGCAGGTTCTCGCACTTGAAATGCAGACGCGCGCCGATCTCGGCATCGAGTGCTTCGTCGCGCAGCACCGGCGTCAGCCGCGCATGCGCGGAAATGCGCTGGCGCGCAGCTTCGATGTCGACCAGGGTCGGCGGAATCACGGGCAGGTCCTTCGGGTCCAGTGCCCCATCTTATCGAAGCCCCGTGCCCTGCTGATAAAGTGCGATTTCTGCCATCGGAGGGCCCATGAACGCCGTGCCACCCCCCATTCCGGACGACGACAATCCCTACCGTGCGCCCTTGGCGAATGTCGAAGCGCCGGGACCGGCCATGGCACTGGCGTCACGCGGACAGCGCCTGGGCGCAGCGATTCTCGATTCCCTGGTTGTGGTGCCGGTCGCGATCGTCGTTGCGATCCTGATGCCGGCGGCGCAGAAGAACCCGAACCTGATGATCGCCGTGGTGGTGCTGATCGTCGCGGCAGCCATCGCGATCATCACCGTGAATCTGGTCGGGATCTATCGCACCGGCCAGACCATCGGCAAGCGCCTGCTCGGCATCCGCGTGGTGCGAAGCGATGGCGAACGCGTCGACTTCGCGCGCTATCTCTTCATGCGCTGGTTCGCGATCGCGTTGATCGGCAACATCCCCCTGATCGGACCCTTCATCTCGCTGCTCAACGTGCTGCTGATCTTCCGCGACAGCCGCCGGTGCCTGCACGACGACTTCGCCGACACCATCGTGATCCTGGCCTGATGCTCGATACCGAAGCCCTGCACGAGACTCCGGAAGGCATCGCCTTGCGCTTGCGTGCAGCGGGCGCAGCGCCGCGTGCGCTGGCCTGGCTGATCGACCTGGCGATTCGCGCCGGCGTGTTCATGTCGCTGGCCATGATGATTTCCCTGCTCGGCGAAGCCGGCCAGGGGCTGCTGCTGATCTTGATGTTCGTGCTGATGTGGGTGTACCCGATCCTGTTCGAGTTGTTCATGGATGGCCAAACCCCGGGCAAGCGCGTCGTCGGCTTGCGGGTGGTGCATGCGAACGGCACGCCGGTCGGCTTCACCGCATCGCTGATCCGCAATCTGATGCGCACCGTCGATGCCTTGCCGGTCGGCTATGCACTCGGCTTCTTCAGCTGCGCGATCGATCCTCAGGCGCGGCGGCTCGGCGATCTCGTCGCCGGCACCCTGGTCGTGCATGCCGATCGTCGTCGCCACGACGACGCCATTCCGGCCGTGCCGGGCTATGTCCCGGCGCTGGCACTGCCGGCCGAGGAACAGGCGGTGATCGTGGCCTTTGCCGAACGCGCGCCGCAGCTGACCGAGGCGCGCCAGATCGAGCTGGCGGGCCTGTTGCCGACCCTCGTCACCCAGGCGCGCGGCGCACAGGCCGTGCAACGCCTGCTCGGCTACGCCAACCACATCGTCGGTCGCTGATGCGCCAGGACCAGTTCATCGCGCGGCACGAAGCGGATTGGCAGGCACTGGCCGCGTGGCTCGATGTCGCCGACCAGCGCAAGCCGAACGCGGCCGTGAGCGATGCCGGCTGCAATGCCGCCGACGTGCCGGGACGCTACCGACGCCTGTGCCAGCAGCTCGCGCTGGCGCGCCGCCGTGGCTACAGCCCGATGCTGATCGAGCGCCTCGGGCAACTGGTCGAACGCACCCACACCCTGCTCTACCGGCCGCCGAATCCGCGCTGGTGGCGTGCCATCGGCTTCATCGTCTCCGAATTTCCGGCCGAAGTGCGTGCGCAATGGGGCTGGATGCTGGCCTCTGGCCTGCTGTTCTTCCTGCCCTTCTTCGCGATGATCGTGGCGGTGCAGGTGCAGCCGGAGCTGGCGCACAGCGTCTTCGACATCGAACAGCTGGCGCAGATGGAGCAGATGTACGACCCGGCCCGCACCGACCGCATCGGCCGCGACAGCGGCACCGACCTGATGATGTTCGGCCACTACATCATGAACAACATCAGCATCGGCTTCCGCAGTTTCGCCAGCGGCCTGCTGGTCGGCCTCGGCTCGGTGATCGTGCTCGTCAGCAATGGCGTGATGATCGGCACCGTGGCCGGCCATCTCACCGGCATCGGCTACGGCGGCCCGTTCTGGCGCTTCGTGGTCGGTCACTCGGCACCGGAACTGCTGGCGATCGTGATCTCCGGCGGCGCCGGCATGCGTCTCGGCTTCGCCTTGATCGCGCCGGGGCAGCTCAGCCGTGTCGCCGCCCTGCTCGCGGCCGGACACATCGGCGCGCGGCTGATCCTCGGCGTGTTCGTGATGCTGCTCGCGGCGGCTTTCATCGAGGCCTTCTGGTCCTCGATCGCCCGTCTGCCCGACCTCGTGAAATACGGCAGCGGCGGCGCGATCTGGCTGCTGGTGCTGGCTTGGCTCGGCTTCGGCGGACGAGGGCGCGTGCATGCGGCCTGAGGGTTTGCACGTCGCGCTGCGCAGCCGCAGCCCCTGGGAAGCCGCCGACCTCGGCTTCGTCCTGATCCGGCGCCATGCCGGCGTGATCGCGCGCAGCTGGCTGCTGTTCGGACTGCCGCTGTTCGCGGTCCTGAACGCGCTCGCCTACGCGATCGACCAGGTCTGGCTGGCCGGACTGCTGCTGTGGTGGCTGAAACCGTGGTTCGACCAATTGGTGCTGCACATCCTGTCGCGTGCGGTGTTCACCGACCCGCCGAGCGTGCGCCAGACCCTGCGCCAGCAGTTCCGGCTCGGCGCGGTCTGGCCGTGGCTGCTGTGGCGGCGCATCGATCTATCGCGCGGACTAAGCATGCCGGTGGCCCTGCTCGAAGGTCTGCGCGGCCCGGAACGGCGCGCACGCTCGACCCTGCTCGGCCGCGCCTCGAACAGCGCCGTCGCGATCGGCCTGTGCCTCGTGCTGCTGCACATCGAGGTCGCGCTCTGGCTGTCGGTCTTCATGCTGGCCTTGATGTTCGTGCCCTACGACTTCCTGAGCGAGTCGGCACAGGTGATGTTCGAGACCCTGATGGACGATCCGCCGCGCTGGGCGCAGATATTGCTGAACGCTGTGTCGTTCTTCGCGATGAGCATCGTCGAGCCGTTCTTCGTCGCGGCCGGCTTCGCGCTGTATTTGAATCGGCGTACCCAGCTCGAGGCCTGGGACATCGAACTCGCGTTCCGGCGCATCGCGCGCCGCATTGGCGCTGCTGCGCTGCTGCTGGTCCTGGTGCCGGGACTCGCGCTGCCGGGGACGACGCAGGCCCGGGCCGAGAGCGACGACGAGGAATGGCAGGCCGAGGTGATCGAGTCGCGCGCGATCGCGGACGTGTTCGCCGATCACAAGCCCGACGCCAGCTTCGCGCGTGAGGTCGCGAAGACCCTCGACGCACCGGAGTTCGGCGAGAAGAAGCTGCTGCAACGCTGGGAGCGCATCGATGCGCCGCCCGACACCGCAAACGCCGACGAGCCCTGGCCCTTCCTGCGCGTGATCGGCAACATCATCGGCTTCTTCGCCAAGTTCGGATTGTGGATCCTGCTCGCGCTGCTGATCGCCGTCGTGCTGATGCATGTCGCGAAGTGGCGCCTGCCGATGGTCGAGCGACTGCGTCGACGCAAGCCGCCGGGAACGACCGAGGTCGAGGCCGACCGCGAGCCCGATGCCTTGCCGGACGATCTAACCGGAGCGGCACGGGCATTGTTCGCGCGCGGCGACGTCCGTGCCGCGATGGCGCTGTTGTATCGCGGCACCTGTGCGGCACTGCCGGCGCGGGCGAACGGCATGCTGACGCCCGGCGCGACCGAATCCGAGGTGTTGCGGCTTGCCCGCGGCATCGATGACGATGCGGCGCGCGAGGCCGTGATCGACGTCGTGCGTCAGTGGCAGCGCAGCGCCTATGCCGATGACCCGCCGGATGCCGCGCGCTTCGCCGCACTGGTCGCACGCTATGACCGCGCCGGACCGCTGCCGCGATGAAGACGCGCACGCGCAATCTGATCCTTGCGGTCCTCGGCCTGGCCTTGGTCGCCGGTGGCGTCTACTGGTTCATCGCGAACTTCCACCAGGTGCCCTTCGAGTTCCGCACGCCGCCGGGCCCGGCGGCACGGCGCAATCGCCTGCTGGCACTGGAGGAAACGCTGCGCGCGCGTGGCCATACCGTCTTCGATCGGCTGCGTTTCAGCAGTGCCGACTTCGCCGAACCCGGCGCCAGCGCCATCGTGCTGGATCTGGATCCGCGCCACCTGCGCGAGGCCGAGGTCGATGCCCTGCTCGATTTCGTCGGGCGCGGCGCCCTGTTGCTGCTGCGCATGCCGGCCTCGGCCGAAGGTCGCGCCGGCAAGCTGCTGGACGAACTCGGCGTCGAGCCGCTGGCGCCCGATCCGCACTGCTTCGATCTGGCCTTGTCGAACCAGCGCAGCTACACCCTGTGCGGCGGCACTCGCCTCGGCGGCGACATCGAGTCGCACTACACCCAGCTCGCCAGCTACGACGACAAGACCTATGGCTACTGGTATGGCCATGCCTGGTACTCGGACGGCCGCGTCTTCCTGGTCAGCGAACTGGACATGCTGCACAACAGCGCACTCGACGACGCGGCGTCGGTGGAGCTGGGCGCAGCCCTGCTCGCACCCCTGCTCGAACGCGAGCGCATCCATTTGTTCCGCGGCGTCGACATCGAACCGTTCCACGTGCTGATCGTGCGGGTCGGCTGGCCGTTCCTGCTGCCGGCGCTGGTCGCCCTGCTGCTGTGGCTGTGGATGCGCAGCCAGCGTTTCGGGCCGATCCTGCCCGACACGCTGCCGCCCCGTCGCGCCCTGCTCGAACATGTACGCGCCAGCGGCGAATTCCTGTTCCGTCGCGGCCAGCCGGTGGCGATGCACCGCGCCCTGCTGGCGCGCGTGCAGAAACGCATCGCCGAGCGCGAGCCGGCGATCGCGGCCCTGCCCGACGATGCACGTCTCGCTGCACTCGCCGAACGCGCGCAGCTGCCGGAAGCCGCGTTGCGCCTTGCCCTCCATCCGGTCGGTCTCGGTCGCGCCGATGCCTTCCACTCCGCTGTCTCCACCCTGCTGCAACTGGAACGCCGCCTATGAGCACTGCCGTCCCTACGCCCACCTTGCCGACCGCTGCGCTGGTCGAACGCGTCGCCGCGATCCGCGAGCAGATCGGCGCCGCCTTCATCGGCCAGGCCGACGTGCTCGACCAGTTGCTGGTCGCCTTGCTGGCCGGCGGTCATGTCCTGATCGAGGGCGTGCCCGGCCTCGGCAAGACGCTGCTTGTGCGCGCGCTCGCGGCGTCGATGCAGGGGAGTTTCTCGCGCGTGCAATTCACGCCTGACCTGATGCCGAGCGATGTCAGCGGTCACGCCTTTTACGACCCGAAGAGCGAGAGCTTCAAGATCCGCCGCGGCCCGGTGTTCGCGAACCTGCTGCTGGCCGATGAAATCAACCGCGCGCCGGCGAAGACGCAATCCGCGCTGCTCGAAGCGATGCAGGAAAGCCAGGTCACGATCGAATCGCGCAGCTTCCCGCTGGAGCCGCCGTTCCTGACCATCGCGACCCAGAACCCGGTCGAGCAGGAAGGCACCTATCCGCTGCCGGAGGCGCAACTCGACCGTTTCCTGCTGAAGATCCTGATCGACTACCCGCTGCTTGAGGATGAATTGCGCATGGTGCAGTCGGTCAGTGCCGGCAGCGCCTCCCAGTTCGATCTCGCCAGCGTGCGCGCGGTCGTGCAACCGGCCGATGTCGTCGCGATGCAGGTCGCGACCGCAGCCATCGCGATCGATCCGGTGGTACTCGACTACGCCGTGCGCATCGTCCGTGCGACACGCAGCTGGCCCGGCATCGCGATGGGCGCCGGTCCGCGCGGCAGTCTCGCCCTGGTGCGGGCGGCGCGGGCGCAAGCGGTGCTGGAAGGTCGCGATTTCGTGACGCCGGACGATGTCGTGCGGATCGCACGCCCGGCCCTGCGCCATCGCATCGCACTGGCGCCGGAAATGCAGATCGAAGGCCGTCGCGTCGACCAGGTGCTGGATGCCTTGCTGCTGAAAGTCGAGGCGCCGCGCCGATGAGGCCGGCTCCGGCGCTGATCGCCGGTGCATTGCTGCTGGCCGCGATCGGCCTGGCGGTGGCGTTCGCCGTCGTGCCGTCGTCGGCACTGTTGTTCGCGTCGGTGTTGCTGGTCGCACTGGCCACGCTCGATGCGCTGGCCGTGCTGCGCTTGCGCACGCCGCTGGCCAGTCGCGAATCACCGCACATCCTGCCGCTGGGCGTGCGCCGCGAGATCGGCTTGCGCCTGCATCCGGCCGACGCGCGGACGCTGCGCGTCGATGTCCATGACGGTCACCCGCCGACGTTCAGTGTCGGCGGCCTGCCGCGCCGCGTCGACCTGCGCGCGCATGCCAGCACGCGCTTCGACTACGCCGTGACCGCGCACGAACGCGGCAGTTATCCATTCGCGCCGATCCAGTTGCGGCTGCATTCGCCGCTGCGTCTGTGGACGCACAAGCGTCTCGTCGACGCGCCCGCCGTGGTCAAGGTCTACCCGGATTTCGCGCCGCTGCGGCGACTGGCCCTGGTCGGTGCCGACCAGGCCAGCCGCGTGCTCGGCGCGCACCTGCGGCGGCGGCGTGGCGACGGCACCGAGTTCCACCAGTTGCGCGAATACCGCGAAGGCGACAGCCTGCGCCAGATCGACTGGAAGGCCAGCCAGCGCGCGCGCAAGCTGATCTCGCGCGACTACCGCGAGGAGCGCAACCAGCAGGTCATGCTGCTGCTCGACACCGGCCGGCGCATGCTGGCGCGCGATGGCGCGCATTCGCATTTCGATCATGTCCTCAACGCCAGCCTGCTGCTGGCCTGGATCGCCCTGCGCCAGGGCGATGCGGTCGGCCTGTTTGCGCACGGCGGCGCCTCGCGCTTCATCAAGCCGCAACGCGGACTCGGCGCGCTCGATCCGATGCTGGGCGCGATCTACGACCTGCAGCCGCAACCGGTGGCGACCGACTATCTCGCCGCGGCCACCGAACTCGGCCTGCGCCAGCCGCGGCGTTCGCTGGTCGTGATGATCACCAATGTCCGCGACGAGGACGTCGAGGACCTGCTCGGCGCGGTGCGGCAACTGCGCCGACGCCATGTCGTGATCGTCGCCAGCCTGCGCGAGAAGGCACTGGACCAGGCCCGCGAACAGGAACCGAAGCACTTCGACGACGCCTTGCTGGTCGGTGCCACCGCGTTGTACCTGGAAGATCGCCGGCGCGCGCACGATGCCTTGCGCGCCCATGGCGCCAGCGTGCTCGATGTCGACAGCGATGCGCTACCGGCGGCGCTCGTCGAGCGTTATCTTGCGATCAAGCGTGAAGGCGTCCTGTGACCCCATGAGCACCGAACCGACCCGACTCATCGACTACCGGCCTCCGGCCTGGCGCGTGCGCGACGTGGCGCTGCGCTTCGAACTCGACTTCGCCGAGACCCGCGTGTTCGCGACACTGCAGCTCGAACGGCATCCCGAACGCGACGACGGCGAAGCCCTGTGCCTGCACGGCGAAGACCTGCAGTTGCGCATGCTGCGCCTTGATGGTCGCGCGCTGACTGCGGACGAGTACCGCATCGACGCGGCATCGCTGACGATTGCCGGTGCGCCTTCGCCCTGCACGATCGAGACCGAGGTGCACATCCGCCCGGACAAGAACACGCGCCTCGAAGGCCTGTATCGCTCCGGCAGCTTCCTGACCACGCAATGCGAAGCCGAAGGCTTTCGCCGCATCACCTGGTTCATCGATCGTCCGGACGTGATGGCGACCTTTCGGGTGCGTCTCGAAGCGGACCGCGAACGCTTCCCGGTGCTGCTCGCGAACGGCAATCCCGGCGAGTCCGGACGCCTGCCGGAAGGTCGGCACTTCGCGGAATGGATCGATCCGTGGCCGAAGCCGAGTTACCTGTTTGCGGTCGTGGCCGGTCGGCTCGACTGCATCGAGGATCATTTCCGGACCATGGAAGGGCGTGATGTGCGCCTGCGCATCTACGCCGAGGCGCAAGCCATCCAGCGCTGCGCGCATGCGATGGACAGCCTGAAACGGGCCATGATCTGGGACGAGGAACAGTTCGGCCGGGCCTATGATCTCGACGTGTTCAACATCGTCGCGACCTACGACTTCAACATGGGCGCGATGGAGAACAAGGGCCTCAACATCTTCAACGCCAAGGCCATCGTCGCCGATCCGGAAACCGCCACCGACGCCGATCTCGATTATGTCGAGGCGGTCGTCGCACACGAGTATTTCCACAACTGGACCGGCAACCGCGTCACCTGTCGCGACTGGTTCCAGCTGTCGCTGAAGGAAGGCCTGACGGTATTCCGCGATCAGGAGTTCTCGGCCGACCAGGGCTCGCGTGCAGTCAAGCGCATCGACGACGTGCGGCAGTTGCGCACCATGCAGTTCCCCGAGGATGCCGGTCCGTTCGCGCATCCGGTGCGGCCGGCGGCGTACAGCGAGATCAACAATTTCTACACCTCGACCGTCTACGACAAGGGCGCGGAAGTGGTGCGCCTGTATCGCACCCTGCTCGGCCGCGATGGCTTCCGCCGCGGCATGGATCTCTACTTCGATCGCCACGATGGCCAGGCCGTCACCTGCGACGACTTCCTGCGCGCGATGGCCGATGCCAACGGCGCGAATCTCGATGCGCTGAAGCTCTGGTACGCGCAAGCCGGCACGCCGGTGCTGCGGGCCGAGCTTTGCCACGACGCGCCGACGCGCCGCGTCCACCTGCGCCTGTCCCAGCACACCGCGCCGACGCCCGGGCAGGCGAGCAAGCAGCCGCTGCCGATTCCGGTGCGGATGATGTTGTATGCGCCCGATGGCCGGCCGTATCCGCTACGGCGTGCCGGCACGGGTACGGAGGCCGCCGAGCAGACCGTGCTGGTCCTGACCGATGCGGTGGCCGACTATGTGTTCGAGGACATCGACACACGCCCGGTCGCGTCGCTGCTGCAGGACTTCTCGGCGCCGGTGCGGCTCGAATTCGCGGTCAGCGACGCGGAGCTGGCGTTTCGCATCGCGCATGAGCACGACGACTTCAACCGCTTCGATGCCGCGCAGACGCTGGCCGAGCGCATCCTGCTCGCGGCCTATCGACGGGGCGGGCTGGATGCTTCGCCGTCGCTGGCCGTGCTGCTCGACGCACTCGCGAAACTGGTGGCGGATGAGCACATCGACCCGGCGCTGGTCGCGGAATGCCTGGAACCTCCCGATGAAATCAGTCTTGGCGAACGCATCGATGCACTCGATCCGACCCGACTGCACGGGGTGCGCGAGGCACTGCGCGCGGCCATCGGACAACATCTGGCCGCGGCACTGATCGCACGGCGCGAGGTCCTCGCGGACGCCGCGCGCGGTCGCTACGCGGCGACGCCGGTGTCGGCGCGGCGCTTCCGTCAGCGCGCACTGCACCTGCTGATGGCGGCCGACGCGGCAGCGCATGCGCCGCTCGCACGACAACAGTATGCCGATGCCACCGCGATGGGCGAACGCCTGGCCGCGCTCGCGGCACTGATGCACCACGCCGTGCCCGGCGCCCAGGCCCTGGCCGAAACGTTCCATCGCCGGCATGCCGACGATCAGCTGCTGATCGACAAGTGGCTGATGCTGCAGGCGACCAATCCGCAGCCCGGCACGCTGGAACGGGTGCACGCCCTGCTCGACCATGCCGCGTTCAGCCTGCGCAATCCGAACAAGGTGCGTTCGCTGCTCGGCAGTTTCGCGCGCCAGAATCGCGCCCGCTTCCACGAGGCCAGCGGCGCCGGCTATCGCCTGATCGGTTCGCAGCTGGCGGTGCTGGACGCGATCAATCCGCAGATCGCGGCGCGTATCGCCGCCGTGTTCAACGGCTGGCGGCGCCTCGAACCGAGCCGAGCCGCGATGATGCGCAGCGAACTCGAACGCCTCGCCGCCGTGCCCGGTCTGTCGCGCGACACCAGCGAGATCGTGTCGCGGGCGCTGGCAGGTTGAGGGCGCATATACTGCGCGGCATGACTGCTGCCGCGCGTGTGTTTCCGGTGATCGCCGATCTGCGCTTCCTTGTTCCCGGCATCCTGCTGATCCTCGCAGGTGCCTTTGTGCCGCCGTGGGCGGCGACGCTGCTGATCGTGCTCGCGCAACCGGCGCTGGCTGCGGGCGCGGCGCGGGTGCTGGGCTACGAACTGGATGATGACTTCCCCGGCCTGTGGTTCCGTCGCGGCAGCGTCGCGCTGTGCGGACTGCTGCTCTACGCGGCCATCGTGCTGGCCATGATCGGCTGGCCGCTGCATGAGGTGCTGCAGTCGCGCACGCCGATGCTGGCGCTGGTGCTGTCCGGCGGCTTTCTGGTCGCGATCGGTGCCGCCCTGCGACTGTGGCCCGCGCCTGGCCTCGCCCTGGTCTGGGACGACGCCTACGAGGGTCGCGGCCTGCTGCGTGCGCTCGATCGCAGCACGGTGTTCGCATTGCATCTCACCGGCCAGCAGGGCGATCGCCATTTCGGTGCCGGCGTGCTGGTCGCGCTGGGCTGGATTGCACTCGTGCTGGGCGCGGCGGCGTTGTCCGGATTCACGCCGCTGTTGCCGCCGGCCTGGCGCCAGCCGGGATGGATCGCGTATGCGCTGCTGCTGGCGCCTTGGGTGCACGTGCTGACCCTGTGGCGCACGGCGGCCTTGTTGATCGTCACCGAGGACGAGATCGGCGCGGCGCCTGCGACGACGATGACGGCACCGGTCTTCATTGGCGCACACGATGCGATCGGTGACCCCGCGACCGACGCGGCGGCCGACACGACGCCGCTTGACCAAGGCCTGGCGCTGCTGAATGCGGCGGCAGCCGGCCAGATCCCGCAGGCGCTGGCCCTGCTCGACGCCGGAGCCGATGCCAATGCCGCGCCCGGACCGAACGATCGCGACCAGCGCAGCGCGCTGTGCATCGCCGCCACCTTGTCCGACCTGGGCCTGTTGCGCGCCCTGATCGCGCACGGGGCCGATCCGAGCCTGGCCGTCAACGGCATCACTGCCCTGCATGCGGCGACCCGCGATTCCCTGCATGGCCGCCCCGATGCGGTGATGACCCTGCTCGCGAATGGCGCGCGCCCGGATCGGGTCGACCACGATGGCAACACGCCGCTGCATCACGCCGCGCTCAGTGAAGATCCGACGATCAGCGCGATGCTGCTCGATGCCGGGGCACCGCCGGACCAGGTCAACCGCGAGGGCCTGACCGCACTCGCGATCGCTGCGCGCGCCGGCAATGAACCGGTGCTGCGCCTGCTGCTCGAACGTGGCGCGAAGACCGAAGTCGCACGCGGCACGCCGGCGCTGATCGCCGCGGCCAGCGGCCACGAGGATCGTGCCGCGATCCTGAAACGCCTGCTCAAGGCCCGGGCCGACATCGCCGCGACCGACAAGCTCGGCCGCAGCGCCCTGCATGCAGCGGCCTTGCACGGCCATGGCGACTGCGCCGATGCGCTGGTCGCGGCCGGCGCGGACGTGAATGCGCGCGACAGCCACGGCGTCACGCCGCTGATGGAAGCAGCCCGCGCCGGCGCCAATCGCGTGCTCGCGCGCCTGGTGTTCCGCAAGCCCGATCCGTCGGCGACCGACGCTCAGGGCCGCAACGCGCTGCACCTCGCCTGCGCCTCGAAACAGGCCAACCTGGATACGGTGAAGGCCCTGCTCGCACTCGACATCGACCGCGACCTGCGCATGCGTGACGGCCGCAGCGCCGTCGACATCGCCGCAGCCGGCGGGCGCTGGGACCTGGTCGCCGCGATCGATCCAAAGGCGCCGTGCCCGACGACCTTGGCGCTGCCGGACGAACTGGCCGAACCGCTGCCCGACCATGCCGAGCGCGAACGCCTGTTGCTCGACGCGTTGCAACAGGGGCATGCCCATATCGGCGCCGAACTGCTGGCACTGGAACCACCGCCGTCGGTCGAGACCTTGCTGCGCGCGTTCCGCATCGCACTCGAACGCGATGATGTCGCGATCCTGCAGATGCTGATCGCGCACGGATTCGATCCGGTCGCAGCGCCGCTCGACGACAGCGAAGCCCTGCAGATGGCGGCACGGCTGCGGCCGGTGCCGGTGCATTGCATGCGCGTCCTGCTCGAGGCCGGCGCCTCGGCTGCAGGTGCCGGCGTATTGCTGCCCCTGCTCGCGAATGCCGCGGACGACGACTTCGCGCCACACGCCGGGCTCGATGCATTCGCGCAGTCCCTGATCGACCTCGGCGCCGACGGCCATGCCCGCATCAGCGGCGGCGCCTCGGCCCTGCATCTGGCCCTGCGTGCGGCCTTGCCGGGCACCGCGCGCCTGCTGCTGGCACGCGGCTTCGATCCGAATGCCGCCGACCACAGCGGCCAGACCGCCCTGCATCTGCTGATGCGCCTGCCCGGGGCCGGACGCGATGTCGTGCTGACGGCCTTGCTGCGCGCCGGTGCCGATCCCGAGCGTCGCGCGAACGACGGCGAAACCCCGCTCGGTCGCGCCACGCTGGCCCGGCATGAGCAGGCACTCAGGCTGTTGCGCTGGCCGAACTGGAAGTTGCCGCGGCGTGCCCTGATGGAAGCCGACTTGCCCGCCGCGGCGCAGGCCGGTGATCGCGACGCTGTGGCCAAGCTGCGCGAACTCGGATTGCCGATCGACGGCCGCGACGCGCAGGGCTGCACGGCCCTGTTGCGCGCCGCTGGCGGCGGCTTCGAAGGCATTGTGTCCGACCTGCTGGCCGCTGGCGCGGATGCCGGTCTCTCGGCGCGCACCGGTGCGACACCGCTCAGCGCCGCGGTGAGCCGTGGCTTCGAACGCGTGGTGGCGATGCTGGTCGCGCATGGCGTCGACATCGACCAGGCCCTGCCCGGTGGAGCGACGCCGCTGATGGTCGCCTGCGCACTCGGCAACGATCATCTGGTCCAGGTGCTGCTGGTGCGCGGCGCATCGGCGCTGGCGCAGGACGAGATCGGCAACACCGCCCTGCATGCGGCGGCGCAGTTCGCGTTCGCGGCCGACGATGCCATCGCATCGCTCCGCATGTTCGACCGCCTGCTTGATGCCGGCTCGCCGATCGACGCACCAAACCGCGACGGGCAGACGCCGCTGCTGCTGCTGCTCGGCGCCCGCGCCGAGGCCGGCACGCGTTCGCCGAACCGCGAACTGGGCGAACTGGTCACGCGCCTGGTGAATCGTGGCGCCGACCTCGACGTCCAGGATCGTCGTGGCGTCTCGGTCCTGCATGCCGCGGCAATGCACGGCATGCGCGACATCGCCGAACGCCTGCTCAAGGGCGGCGCCGACCCGCGTCGTCGCGACGGCCTTACGCGCACCGCGCACGAAGTCGCGATCCTGCTCGGCTATGTCGACCTGGCGGCGCTGCTGAAGCGCGACTGACGCCCACGCTGCGTGCTCGGCTATGCTTGGCGTGCTTTGTCGGGGCTGCCATGTCGAGACGCCTGCACGCCATCGGATTCCTCGCGTTCGCCGGTGCCGTCACGGGCGCACCGCTGCAGTTCTCGGCGGACATCGCGCTGCGCATCGGCACCGCCACCGCGCCCGACCACAGTTATCTGCTCGACGATGGCGTCAACCTGATCGGATTCGTGGTGCCGGCGACCCTGCCGGTCGGCGCCGATCTCGACGCACTCGACATCCGCGACGACGACACCGTGCTGTTCTCGCTCGACCAGACCGGCCTGGTCGGGGGCGTCTATGCCGAGCGCGGCGACGTCGTCGCCTGCCGCTACGCCAGCTGTGCGCTGGCCTTCGATGCCAGCACCGCCGGACTGCCTGCAGGCATCGACGTCGATGCCGTCGCGACCCGCAACGGCCGCCTGCTGCTGTCGTTCACGCGCGGGGTCACGCTGGCGCCGCTCGGTTACGTCGCAGCGTCGGACGCAGTCGAGTTCAACGGCAGCAGTTTCAATGCCGTGGCCTTCGATGGCGACGCCAACGGCGTGCCGCGCAATGCCGATCTCGATGCCCTGCACGTGCTCGGCAACGGTCATCTGCTGCTGTCCTTCGATCGCACCCTGGTCCTCGGCGGCGTCACCGCGTTCGACCACGACGTCATCGAATTCGACCCGATCAACCTGCAATTCAGTCTGCTGCGCGCCCTGGGCAGCGGCAATCCGGCCTGGTGGCCGGCCGATCTCGACGCGATCAGCGGCGCTGCCGTCGCCGATCGCCTGTTCCGTGATGGATTCGAATGAGGAGCCCGACCATGCGACCGATCCCCCTGCTGGCGCTTGCCCTGTTCGTCGCGGCCGGTCCGGCCTTCGGCGAAGGTGAATTCGAGATCGACCAGGCCTGCGTCGCGGTCGGCTGCTTTCCCGGCGATGCACCGGGCTTTCCGGTCACGCTCGCGAATGACGGTGCCTATCGGTTGACCTCCGACCTAACGGTCACTGGCGGTCTCGCGGTCAACGGCATCGAGATCGCCGCGAGCCGGATCGACCTGGACCTCGGCGGGTTCACCGTCAACGGCGGTGGCCAGTGCATCCTGAACCCCGGGCTGGAATGTTCCGGCGCGGTCGCGGGCCGCGGCATCGTCCAGAACGGCGCCGGCACCTTGCTGCGCATCCACGACGGCGCCGTGGTCGGCATGGGCAGCGGCGGCATCGTCGCGTTCTCGCTGAACTACGGCTCCTCGTTCGAGAACCTCACCATCCTCGGCAATGCCGGCGGACTGCCGTTCGTGGTCAGCGATGCCGGCGCCAACGTGCCGGTGCAGATGCGCGGCATCCGTTGTGTCCGCAACCAGGGCAACTGTGGCATCTTCAACAACGGCGCGCGGCTGCAGGTCAGCGACAGCGTCTTCTCCGAGAACGAGACGGGCCTGATCGTCGGCTATGGCAGCGTCGTCACCGATTGCCTGTTCGCGCGCAACATCGGATTCGGACTGAGCGGCGCCAATGGGGGCACGCAAGTCGCGTTTGGCCGCAACTATTTCAGCGAGAACAACGGCAGCGAGGCTGCCGCGCAATACAGCATCGGTCAAACGCGCGACATGGGCCACAACGTCTGCGGCGACGGCTCCTGCCCCTGATCGTCAGTCTGCGCGCGCGGTTTCGGCCTTCGATTCGCGCTCGTCGGCTTCGAACAGTTGCTGCAGCTCGGCCAGCGCCTCGTGCGAGTTCTGGATCAATTTCGCTTCGTCGTCGCGGATCTGGAATTGCGCGCGCAGCATCGATTCGTCGTGCTGTCGGAAGCGTTCGACGCGACCTTCGGCGCGCGCCGTGTCCACGCCCAGCGCATCAAGCGTGTTGCGCGCCATCATCAGGCTGGACAGGTAGGTCTCGCGCACGACGTTCTTGACGTCTTCTTCCCACAACGCGAACACGTGCTGGCGATTGCGCGCCCGCGCGACGATGCGGACGTGCGGATACATGCGCCGGACGAGTTTGGCGACACGCACGCTCTCGACCGGATCGTCCATCGCCAGCACGAACACGTCGGCCTGGTCGACGCGCGCGGCGCGCAAGGTATCGGCCCGACCGGGATCGCCGTAATAGATCATGTTGCCGAATCGTCGCGACAGGTCGACCTGCTCGACGCTGTGCTCCAGCGCGAGGAAGGAGATGCGGCTGGCGCGCAGCACGCGGCCGACGATCTGGCCGACGCGCCCGAATCCGGCAATGACCACGCGTGGCGCCTCGTGCTGCGGCAGTTCGTCGTAGGGTCGCTCGTCTTTCGGCTCCCAGCGCTTCGCGACGACATCGGCGGCCATGACCAGCAGCGGCGTGGCCGCCATCGACAGCACGATGCTGGCCGACAGCAGGTCACGCACGTCGGCCGGCAGCACGCCGACGCTGAAGCCGAGCGCCAGCAGCACGAAAGCGAACTCGCCGCCCTGTGAAATCACCGCGGCCATGCGGATCGCATCGGCCGCCGTCAGCCCGCCGGCATGGCGACCGACCAGGTAGATCACGGTCGCCTTGAGCGCGATCAGCACCGCCACCCCGAGCAGCACCGAGCCGAGCATCGAAAACACCAGGGCCCAGTCCACGCCCATGCCGACCGACAGGAAGAACAGGCCGAGCAGCAGGCCCTTGAACGGCTCCAGATGCGACTCGACCTCGTGGCGATATTCCGAATCGGCCAGCACGATGCCGCCGAGGAAGGCACCCAGCGCCATCGACAGTCCCGCGAACCCGGTGATCCAGGCGGTGCCGAGCGCAACCACGAGGGTCATGGCGGTGAACGTCTCGACGCTGCCGCTCTTGGCCGCGATGCGGAACAAGGGACGGACGGCATAGCGGCCCAGCAACACCACCGCAGCGACACTGCCCAGGGCCTTGCCGACTGCGAGCAGGGAAAAGCCGCTGCCGCCACTGTCGCCGACCGCCAGCAAGGGCACCAGGGTCAAGGCCGGGATCGCGGCGAGGTCCTGCAGCAACAGGATGGCCAGCGCCATGCGTCCGCGCTGGATATTCAGGGTCTTGCGTTCGGCCATCAGCTGCACGCCGATCGCGGTCGAACTCAATGCCAGCGCGCCGCCGATGATCACCGCAATCTGCCAGCGCTGTCCGAACCCAAGGGCGAGCAAGGCGAACAGCAGGGCGGTGGCGACGAACTGCAGCGAGCCCAGCCCGAACACCAGCCGGCGCATCAGCCACAGGCGCGCCGGCGAGAGTTCCATGCCGACCACGAACATCAGCAGCACGACGCCGAGTTCAGCCACCGCCAGCTGCTGCTCGCCGCTGTCGACGAAACCGAGGGCATGCGGCCCGATCACCGCACCGGCACACAGATAGGCCAGCACCGCACCGAGCCGGAAATGCGTGAATACCGGCACCGCCGCGGCAGCCGCCAGCAGCAGGATCAGTGCCTGTTCCAGCCAGTGCATGCCATGCATCGGATTCGCCTGTTCGGTTGCCGGGTGCGCTGCATCATCGCCGCGTTGGCGCACGATTGAAAAGGGCAGCCGAAGCTGCCCTGTTCGATCACCTGGCGCAGAGGTTCAACGGAACTTGAACAGACCGACGCCCGACGCGCTGCCGTAACCGTCGCGGTCGCGGCGGCGACGCATGCGTTCCTGCAGCTCCTGGCGACGCTCTTCCATCCAGTCGGCGCGGTCCATGGTCGCCGGATCCAGCCCGCGTTCTTCGGCTTCGTGGGTACGGAACGAGCAGAAGTCGCTGTAGGCCTCGACCTCGTGCTTCAGTTCGCGGACGCAGAGCTCGATCATGATCGCGTCGTCGAGATAACCGACCACCGGCACGTTGTCCGGGATCACGTCCTTCGGATCGGCGAAATAGGTCAGTGCCGTCAACACCCGCGCGCGGTCTTCTTCCGGCATGCCCCAAGCCTGATCGTGCACCATGTTGATCAGGGCATCGAGCTTGGCCAGGCGCTCGGTGATGAATTCCGGCGCGTGGCTGGCGTGGGCATCGGCCAGCAAGGCCGCGGCGGCATCGGTGATTTCCCTGGACGACTTGCTGCCGGCGGTCTCGTGTGCGCGCTTCAGCACTTCCTGGAAATGGTCCAGATCGCTGTCCGACAGCTCGATATTGATCGACAAACCCATGGCAAACCCTCGCGAAGAATCCGCCGCAGACTAGCCAGCGGGCAGGACAGCGTCAATTGCAGGACGCAGGCGCTACAGGATCGGCGACAGGCCGACGCCGAACGCCGTGATGATGCGCGTGTAGATGCCCTTGGCGGCGAGGTCGACTTCCGGGAAGTCGCCGACACGGACGTAGCAGGTGAGGAAATCCGGGTGCTTCGGCGGCAACGGCACGCATTCCGGGCGCAATTCGTAACTGGTCGCATAGCGCCAGGGCCACAGGTCGAAGACCGGCAGTTTCTCCGATACGGCCTCGATGGTCTGGTTGATCGGCGTGAGCAAGCCGCGGTCCGGCTTCTTGGCGATCACCCAGCTCTGGTCGGGACCGATGTCGCCACCGATCGCGCGCTTCAGTTCGGCCGCGAAACCGGCGTCGCGCACGATCACGCCGTTCTCGCTGTTCAGCCCTTCAGAGCGCGGGTCGAAATTGTGCGAGCCGATCAGGCTGATCTCGCCGTCGACGACGATCGCCTTGGCATGCAGGCCGCGGCGCACGGTGTCGCGGCGCAACGGCACCGCCTTGCGGGTGCGGATCTTCAGCGCCGAGCGCAGCGCACCGGGTGGTTTCTTCGCCTCGATCGCGGCCTCGCTGCGGCCCGGATAGGGCTTGAACTCGTGGATCTCGAAGCCGAGCGATTCGAGGTAATAGCGCCGCCGCTTGTGCGAAATCGCATAGACCGGAAAGGCATCGGTCGCCGCCAGGCTGTTGGTCGAGACGAGCACGCGCAAGTCGGGATGGTCGCGACGCAAGGTCAGAAACGCCTTGCGCGCCGGCTTCGACAGCACGAGGTAGGGCGTCTGCAGCACGATCTCGTGCTCGGCACCGGTGATGATGCGGCCGATCAGCGCGGTCAGGTCGTCGTGTTCGCTGCGCTCGGACACGTTCGGCTTGTCCGGCGGATCGGAGAAGTACTCGACCGCCGCCACGCTGAGCGCATGGTCGATCAGCACGCGACCGAGGTAGTCGCGATCTTCGGCCAAGGCCTGCACGCGCACCAGGCGGTCGCCATGATCGAGCTTCGGCGCCGGCAAGGGCGGCGGATCGCGGCCGGCTTCGACGATGCGCTTGGCGACATCCTTCAGCTGCGCCAGCGGCACCGTCTTCGGGTGCGTCCAGAAGCGATCGAACGAGGCCTGCATCGCCGCTCCGACCGCGCCGTACACGAGCAAGTCGCGGTCGTAGTAGTTGTATTCGTCGCCGAAGCCGAAATAGCGCTCTTCGATGTTGCGCCCGCCGACAATGCCGTAGCGGCCGTCGATCAGCAGCAGCTTGTTGTGGCTGCGCTGGTTGAAGCGGAAGAAGCAGCAGAGGATGCCGGCCGCGAACTCCAGCGGCGCGGTGCGCGCCTCGTTGAAGGTCGGGTTGTACAGGCGGAATTCGAAGTTCGCGTGCTCGCGCGCGAGGCGCGCGAGGAAGCGCCGATTCTCGATCGAAAACATCTGGTCGCTGAGCACGCGCACGCGCACGCCGCGCCGCGCCGCCGTCAGCAATTCGCCGAGGATCAGCAGGCCGACGTCGTCGTCGGCGAAGATGAAGGTCTGCAACTCGATCGATTCACGCGCCGCGCGGATCAGGTGCACGCGCGCGACCAGGGCTGCCTCGGCGTCACTGAGCAGGATCGCACCGTGGCGGCCGTCGGCGGTCCGGGTGCGTGCATCGACGACCACCGGCGAGTCGATCGCACAACGATCGATGCGGCTGCAGGTGGTATCGAGCGGCCGCGTTTCCTCGACCAGCGCCTCGGCTTCTCGGATCAGCCGCCGCTGGTCGGCGCAACCGCCCAGCAAGATCGCCAGCAGCACCCACAGGACTCGTGTCGGCGCGATCACGGCGACACCAATCGCAAATCCAGATCGATGCGGATGCGATCGCCCAGCGTGTAGCGACGCGTGCGCATGCCGAAGTCGCGTCGCGACAGCTCGCCACCGGCCTGCACGCGGCAACGTGCGGCCGCCTCGGCGCAGTCGCTGGCCAGCAGCGTGAATCGCGCCTTGCGCGTGCGTCCGCGCACGCGCAGTTCGCCGCTGATCTCGCCGCCGGCGCGCAGTCGCAGCAGCGGGATGGCCTCGGCCCGAAAACCGATCTCGGGGTGGGCCTCGGCCGCAAAGAACTCCGGCGACAGCGCCCAGTCGCGATAGCCCTCGCGATTCATCTGCAACGAGGCCAGCGGCACGCGCACGTCGATCACGGCGAGGCCATCGCGGATCGTCACCGTACCCTCGGCCCGGGCATCGCCGCGCACCGGCCACCAGCCCAGTGCGCGCAATTCGAAATGCACCGTCGACGCGACCGGATCAAGCACATGGTGGCGTTCATCGCCGGCCCGCGCCGGCAGCGCGGAGAGCAACATCAGCAACGCTGGGACCAGCGCGCGCATCCGTGCCCGGTCAGGGCGCCCAGAATGCGCGCAACTGGCCGCGACCGGGTTCAACCAGTCCGTCCGGCACGTCGATCACCGCCATGCCGGCGGTCGGCATGCCGCGATGCGCCTGCGAGCGACCATCGACCAGCAAGGCGACCAGTTCCTCGACGCCTGGGTTGTGTCCGACCAGCAGCACCGTCTCGGTCGGCTCGGTGGCATTGAATACGTCGAGCAAGGTGCCGGGCGTGCCGTCGTAGATGCGTGCGTTGAAGCCGACGGTATCGCCCAGGCGTTCGGC
Organism: Lysobacterales bacterium; assembly: GCA_016721845.1. Classification (NCBI taxonomy): domain Bacteria; kingdom Pseudomonadati; phylum Pseudomonadota; class Gammaproteobacteria; order Lysobacterales; species Lysobacterales bacterium. The sequence goes on along the minus strand of JADKHK010000007.1, from coordinate 141,257 downwards.
GACGATCTGCGCGGTCGCCTCGGCGCGTGCGGCCGGCGAAGACAGGATGCGCGGCACGCGGCCGTCGAGCATCTTCGCCAGCGCGTCGGCGGCACGCCTGGCCTCGTCACGGCCGCGTTCGGACAGTTCCCGTGACACGTCGGCGCCATCGGCGCTCTGTGCTTCAGCATGGGCGTGACGCAAGACAATCCAGTGTCGAATCATGGCGAGCTCGGCGGTGGGGTGATCATCTGGATCGGCAGGGCATTTCGGGTCCAGCTACCGCTCAAGGGTGCCGGGAAGACGATGGCCGTGTCGAGCGTCCCGGTGGTCTGCGACTGGTAGCTGCGGGTGATGTTGCCGGCCGGCAACGGGAGGCTGCCGAAGTCCTCGAAGACCGGGCAGGACGGGCAATGCACGAGGTAGGTGTTCATCAGCATCAGGCCACTGCTGCCCACCGCTTCGCCCAGGGCCCAGCGCGGCTCGTTGGCGTTGTCGAAAATGTAGCCGAGGAAGCCGGTCGAGGCCTGGTTGCTGACGATGTGTTCGTCGATCACCACGCCCCAGCCGGACTGCCCGGAGTTGAACCAGCCGCCGGAATGGTTGGGGTTCGGCACTGCGGTCGGCGAGAACGCGCGCGACAGTTTGTCCGCGGCCCAGACGCCATTGAACTCCCAGGTGTTGATGTAGACCGAATCGTCGTCGCCACGGGTGAACTGGGCCGAGCCGACGGTCGCTACTGCAGTCGTGAAGGGCGCCGACGACGTCCGCGTGACCTTGAGGATGCTCGCCGGCGCCTGCGCCAGTCCCGGGTTCCATTCGCCGTTGACGATGTACCAGACCGGCGTACGGTCGGCCTTGCCGGTGAACCAGGCGGAACTCAGGATGTTGCCGTAATTGAACAGGTTCTGGCCGTTGCCGCTGCGGTTGAAGTTCAGGTACAAGCCGCCGGGTTGCGGCAGCGCTCCCACGCTTTGCACCTGGGCCGCGCACTGTGTTGCCACCTGGCAGTTGCCGCTGTTCGGCATCGCGACATCCAGCACCTTGGTCGGCGCGAAGCTGTAGGCGTAGTCGCCGACGCCGCCGAGATAGCTGACGACCGCACGCGAACCACATTGCGCCGCCGGATCGACATAGGCCTTCACGGTCACGTTGGCGCTGCCGGCGGCTGCCAGATCACCCAGCGCATTCGCGGTCGAGACGACATGCACTTCGCCTTCGGCCAGCGTCGCCGGCAAGGCGGTCGGATGGAAGAAGCACAGTGCGGTCCCGGACGGTGCTGCATTCGGGGCATCGCATTGATAGTCGAAGCGGATGCTTTCGTCGGGGCTCTGCAGTCCGATCGAGGCATTGCTGCCACTGGTCGGATCGGCGGTGACGTACTGATGCACGATCTCGTAGCTCTGGTCGTACAGGATGGTCTGGAACACCGCGTTGCCGGTGGCGCTGCCGCCACTCGCGTAGCGGCCCATGTTGCGCCACTCGAACACGGTGCAACCCTGACTGGCGCTGCCGGCATCGGAAGCGCGCGGGCAGGTGCCGAAATGCTGGTGCTTGAGGCTGCCGCCGGACTGGATCACGAGATCGTCGTGCAGCACCTGCACGCGGCCATCGGTGACGTCGGCATGGTCGTCGACCCCGCAGGCGGCCGTGTAGTCGTCGCCACCATCGGCGGCATTGGTCGACAGATAGCCATTGGTCGACATCATCAGGCTGGTGATGTCGCGGTCATAGAACCGGAACGGCGACGCCCCGCCGACGCTCAGTCCGGCGACATAACCTTCGTCGCTCGCCGGCGCATTGGTGACGTGCGGGCCGATGACCGGCGTGAGGGCGCTGGCGCCGCTCATGTCGACCGGCTGGTAGCGACAACTGGCCGACGTGGCACTGGCCAGGGCGCGATACCCGAAGTTGTCGCTGGCACCAGTGCTGCTGCCTCCACCGGCCCCGACCGCGGTACCGCCGGTGAACACGGCAAAGCCATCGCCGATCACGTCGTCGCCGGCGTTGCTGATGCGCACCGGCACATTCCAGATTTCGCCGGGCTCGATGTTGGAGTCGCCATCGCCGCAGCTCTGGCTGGCATCGCCATTGGCCGTGGCCGCGAGTTGCGGGCCGCGCAACGAGTAAACCTGCGACGCCACCGCACTGCATCCGGTCGCATCGATGACATTCACCGATACGGTCGTGCTGCGCTTGTTCGGATAGACCGGTTGGATCGACGTGGTGCTGGCGACGCCGGCCGTGCGGCGATCGATGTCGCCATCGCCGTCGATGTCCCATTCGACTGCGTAGGGACCGGTGCCACCGGCGATCTGCACGCTCATCAGCGCCGCGGTACCGGCGCGTGCGTTCGCCTCCAGGCTCAGGGCCAGCGTCGGTTTGGCGCAGGTCGCCTTGCCGTCGATCGCGGTGGCGCCGCTGTTGCCGGGATCGAGCCAGTCCTTCACCCGCGACGCCGCGCTGCCGCCGCCTTCCCAGGCGACGCTGAGACGACCGTAGTAGTCGGGCTGGTTGTTGCCGCAGGCGGCACCGCCGCCCGACAACACGCCGATCAGGCGCTTCTGCGGATTCATCAGCACCGAACCGGAGGAACCGGGCTCGGTCGTGCCGAGATCCCAATCACTGATCTGCCAATGCTTGTCGCCGGGCACGCCGGACGGGGTGTTGTCGGAAATCACCAGCGCCTGGTTCTCGAAGCTGATGCGTTTTTCATCACCCTGCGGATGATGGATCGACACCCCCGACGCCACCGGGTTCTCGGTCCGGTCCCAGCCCAGCCAGAACGCATTCGCGGCGGTCGGCACGGTGGTGTTGAGTTCCAGCAAGGTGGTGTCCGCCACCGCATAGGTAGCACGCAACACGGCGCCACCGGTCTGGCTGATCGAATTGCCTGCCGCGCTGATCGGCGTCCCGCTCTCGCTGCTGCCCGGCGTGCGGCAGGTCGGATTCTCGTACTTCCAGTAGGCCACCACCGAGTTCGCATCGCTCTGGCTGCTGACGCAATGGTTCGCGGTCATGAAATAGCGCTTGTTGTCCTGCGCCGCGTTGTTCACCAGTTGTCCGGTGCAGAGGCCGCCACTGACCGAATAGCGCGCCACCGCATTGATCTGGTCGCGGTAATTGTTGCCTTCGGGGCAGACCGTATCGACATTGCAGCTACCCGACTTCGCGAACGGCGAATCGCCGCTCTCGATCGAACGATAGGCCTGCTGCACGCTCAGGATGCCGAGCTGCAACTCGTCGTGCGCGCGCTTCGGCACCAGCACTTCGAGGTAGGCGACATCGCCGGGCACGTAGGGCGTCCAGAACTCGCCGGACTTCGGATTGTCGGCCGCCGTGTAGGGACCGCGCACGCGCTGGCCGGCGGCATCACTCAACCAGACTTCGGCACCTTCGGGCAGATGGAAGGGCTTCAGTGCCAGATCGATCGAGACCGCGCCGGGGGCATCGATGCGGGTGCGCCACAACCGCGTGTCGGCATCGACGTCGCTCCAGCGCCCGACCGCGAACTTGCTGCGATCGGCCAGGTTCACCGCCGCCTTGTGCATGATCGCGTAGCGCAGCGGCGCGCCCTTGTCGGCGAGCGCATCCTCGGCCAGCGCCTTCTCGGCATTCAAGGCCGGCGTCTGCACGGACTGGGCCGCGGGATCGAGCGCGAGCTGGTAGCGCCGGCTCGGCAACTCGGCGGCCGCCACCAGCAACGGAATATTCAGGGTCGCGAGCCACAGCACGCGGGTGAAATGCTTCATCGGGTTTCTCCGGACAACGGACCGCCCAAGCATACAGCTCGGGCGCGCCGGCACCGTGATGCGCCGCACCGCCATTCAGGCGCAGCCGACCTTCGACAAAACAGCCGTTTCCGGACACAGTAGCGGCCTTGCCTTGCCCGTCCGACCATGCCCGACCTCGACAATCTCGCCAGCCTGATTCGTGCCGGTCACCCGGTCATCGCCATCGATACCGCCGAAGAAGCGCGTGTCGTCGAGAGCTTCCGCCATGTCATCGGCAAGGTCTGGCGGCCGCTGTACAAGTGGAGCCTGACCGACGGCCTGCAGCGCCTGGACATGACCCTCGATGAACCGCCGCTCGGTGCCGTCGAGGCCACGGCGACGCTGCAGTTCATCAAGGAGCAGAAGGAACGCGCGATCTTCCTGCTGTGCGATTTCCATGGCTATCTGCGCTACCCGATGACGATGCGCTTCCTGCGCGAGATCGTCGAACGCACGAACGCCGCAGCGCATACCCTGGTGCTGATCGGCGTCGGCATCGAGATCCCGAAGGAGATCGAGTCGCATACGGTAAGGGTGCCGCTGAAGCTGCCGGACGAGTCGGCGCTCGGCAAGCTCGTCCGCGACGAAGCCTTCCTGTATTCACGCGAACATGGCGGCAAGCGCGTCGAGATCGACCCGGTCGCGTTCAAGACCATCGTCCGCAACCTGCTGGGGTTGAAACTGCCGGATGCGCGCCGCATCGCCCGCCATCTGGTGTTCCGCGACGGCGCGGTCGGCATGGCCGACTTGCCGGAACTGGCCAAGCTCAAGTTCGAGTTGCTGAACCGCGACGGCGTGCTGCATTTCGAATACGAAACCGCGGCCTTCGCCGATGTCGCCGGCCTGGCGCGCCTGAAGCAGTGGGTCGAGCAGCGCCGCGCGATCTTCCTCGGCGAGAACAAGGTGGCCGGGCTGGACCCGCCCAAGGGCCTGTTGCTGCTCGGCGTGCAGGGCTGCGGCAAGAGCCTGGCCGCGAAAGCCATCGCCGGCTCCTTCGGCGTGCCGCTGGTGCGCCTCGATTTCGGCGCGCTGTACAACAAGTACCACGGTGAAACCGAGCGCAACCTGCGCGAGTCGCTGAAGAATGCCGAAGCGCTGTCGCCCTGCGTGTTGTGGTGCGACGAGATCGAGAAGGGCCTCGCGACCTCGGACAGCGACGACGGCGTGTCGCGGCGCGTGCTCGGTGCCCTGCTGACCTGGATGGCCGAACGCAAGCAGCCGGTGTTCCTGGTCGCGACCGCAAACGATGTCTCGCGACTGCCGCCGGAATTGCTGCGCAAGGGTCGCTTCGACGAGATCTTCTTCATCGACCTGCCCGACACCGCCTCGCGCGATGCGATCTTTCGCGTCCATTTCGACAAGCGCAAGCTGGACTGGGCCGAGTTCGAGCTGGACCGGCTGGTCGAGCACAGCGCCGGCTTTTCCGGTGCCGAGATCGAGCAGGCGGTGGTCTCGGCCCTGTATGCCGCGCACGCCGATGGCGTGCCGCTGCAGCAACGCCATGTCGTCGCCGAGCTGAAGGCAACGCGACCGCTGTCGGTGCTGATGGCCGAGCCGGTGCAGCAGTTGCGCGACTGGGCGAAGACGCGGACGGTCAGCGCCGACTGATCAGTTCGGATTGGCCGGCAGACCGTGCGCGGCCAGGATCGCGGCGGCCTGCCGGAACGGCAGCGATGCGGCATCCCCGCGAACGGCGACGTGGCCGCCGCGATAGTCCACTTGGACATCGCCATCCAGTTCGACGCGTTCATCCCGTTGCGGCGACAGCAAGGCGCACTCGATGATCGACCAGATCGGTGCGAAACCGGCGTGCTCGTACTGCATCGCGGCCAGCGCGCAGAGGTCGTTGCAGGTCAGATAGCGCGCATGTTCGCTACGGATCGAGAAGGCTTCGTTGAGGAACAGCGAGGTGGCCGAGTCGGCCAGCCCCTTGTCCTCGAAGTCGCGCTCCATCAGCGCACCGATCTGCTGAGCATCGTGGTGATGCCCGACCAGCGTGAACGGCACCAGCAACAGCGGGCTGCCGATCAGGCGCAGGTCGGGTTCCAGCACCGGTGCGGCCATGCGCCCGGCCGAGGCACCGAAGCTGGTGATCGCCGGCATCCAGCCGCCACGTTGCGCCTGCTGGTGCATGCGCATCAGTTCACCGTGGATCGGCCAGCCCGGGCGCAGGATCTGGGCCTGGTCATACAGTGCCGCAGCCACCGCGAGTCCCATCGTCTCGATCCCCGGCAGCAGGCGCGCGAGGTCGTTCGCGATCGCGTCACCGAGCAGGTGCGCCGATTCGAGCGGCAGGCTCAGCGCGGTCGGCGCGCCCTCGGGCACCAGCTCGACGGCCAGCACGGCGGGGCAGGAACTCAGGGCAACGGACATGACGGACTCCGATCGATCAGCCGCGCAGTTTAGCGGTCGCAGGAGATTTCGCCGCGCTTTGATAGGATTCATCGATGATCGATTCCCGCAAGAACCGCCTGCGCCGCGAACTGCGCGTGCTGGTGGAACGCTGGCTGGTGCCGGCCCTGATCGCTGCCTTGCCCTGGTCCATCGGCTTCCGCATCGCGCGGCGGCTGGCACGCTGGCCGTGGTTTTTCCGCGAGCGTGTCGATGCCACCGTCGCCATCGCGCAGCGCTACGGCGTCGTGGACGATCCGCAGCGATTCGCCGTCGAGCAGCGCCTGTACCACCTCGTCGACCAGGTCGACCTGTTCCTGCTGAAGTGGCGCAGCGACCGCTATCTCGATCGCCACTTCGACATCGAGGGCAACTGGCCGACGGGTGATGGTGCGCTGATCACGCTGTCCTTCCATTGGGGCGCAGGGTTCTGGGCGCTGCGTTCGCTGCGCCGCAGCGGTCGCCGCTTTGCCGGCCTCTCGGTGCGCACCGATCCGGACAGTTTTGCCGGACAAACCCTGCTGCACCGGTACGCCCTGCTGCGCAATGCCGAAGTGATCCGGACCGGCGCGCATGACCTGGTCTACATCGGCGACGGTCCGCGCCCGATGCTGCGCGCCCTGCAGGCCGGCACCGGCCTGCTGACCTCGATCGACGTGCCCGGCGTCGGCGGCGAGATGCCGGTGCGCCTGCTCGATCGCGATGCGCAGTTGCCGAGCGGCATGATCAAGCTCGCCGAGAAGGCCCAGGTGCCGATCGTGTTCTTCGCGGTCTGGCTCGATCCCGCGACCGGCCGGCGCAAGCTGCGCATCCGCGAACCCCTGCAGGTGACCGATCGCGAGGCGGCAATGGCGTTTGCGGCTGCACACCTCGATTGGATGTTGCGCACCGTGCCGGCCGCCTGGCATTTCTGGGCCTATGCCGACGCCTTCTTCCTGTCCGCGCGGTCGGCGGACACAGAGCTTGACCTCGAAGACCAGCAGTCGGCGTGACCGCTCCACGCAGCTTTGCTAGGGTCGGGACTCCCTGATCCGGAGTTCGTCATGAGCCAAGCCCGCCGCGTCGCCATCCTCGGTGGTTCGCGCATTCCGTTCTGCCGCAACAACACCGCCTATTTCGACCTCGGCAATGTCGGCATGTCGATCAAGGCGGTCGGGTCGCTGGTCGAGAAGTTCAACCTCAGCGGCGTGCAGCTCGGCGAAGTCGCGCTCGGCGCGGTGCTCAAGCATTCCTCGGACTGGAACATCGGCCGCGAAGTCGCGCTGTCCTCCGGCCTGTCGCCGCTGACGCCCGGCATCACCATGCAGCGCGCCTGCGGCACCAGCCTCGACACCAGCATCCACATCGGCAACAAGATCGCGCTCGGCCAGATCGAGGCCGGCATCGCCGGCGGCTCCGACACCACCTCGGACGTGCCGATCGTGGTCGGCGAGAAACTGCGACGCCGCCTGCTCAACATCAATCGCGCCAAGACCTTCGGGCAACGCGTCAGCGCGGCGCTGAAAGGATTCTCGCCCGCCGAACTGAAGCCGGGTTTTCCGGGCGTGGCCGAACCGCGTACCGGCAAGGCCATGGGCGACCACTGCGAAATGATGGCCAAGGAATGGGGCATCGCGCGCGAAGCCCAGGACCAGCTCGCCTACGAATCGCATCGCAAGGCGGCGGCCGCGTATGAGCGCGGCTTCTTCAAGGATCTGGTGGTGCCGTTCCGCGGGCTGGAGCGCGACAACATCCTGCGCGCCGACACCACGGTCGAGAAACTCGCGACGCTGAAGCCCGCCTTCGATCGCAGCTCGGGCAAGGGCACCCTGACCGCCGGCAATTCGACGCCGCTGACCGATGGCGCCAGCGCGGTGCTGCTCGGCTCGGAAGCCTGGGCCCAGGAACGCGGCCTGAAGCCACTCGCCTACCTCACCCATTCGCGTGTCGCCGCGGTCGATTTCGTCGCCGGCGAAGGCCTGCTGATGGCACCGACCGTGGCCGTCGCGGACATGCTCAAGGCGACGGGTTTGACGCTGCAGGACTTCGACTTCTACGAGATCCACGAAGCCTTCGCGGCCCAGGTGCTGTGCACGCTGAAGGCCTGGGAATCGGCCGAGTACTGCAGCAAGCGCCTCGGTCTGGCGAAGCCGCTCGGCGAAATCGATCGGGCGAAGTTGAACGTGGTCGGATCGAGCCTCGCGTTCGGCCACCCTTTCGCGGCCACCGGCGCGCGCATCGTCGCGACCGCGGCCAAGCTGCTTGACGAGAAAGGCGGCGGTCGCGCGCTGATCTCGGTCTGCACCGCCGGCGGCATGGGCGTCGTGGCGATCGTCGAACGCTGATCAGCGTCCCTGCGCGACACGCTGCTCCGGCGCATTGCGCAGCGTGTCAGCCACCCACAAGCGCTCGACCGCATAACCGCGGGCCGCGGCACGTGCCTTGATGCCGTCGAAGACGTCCGGGTCGAGTTGCGGATCGCGGGCCAGCACCCACAGGAACTTGCGCGTCGGCCCACCGACCACGGCCCAGCGATAGTCGGGATCGAGGTCGAGCACCCAATAGTCGGCCCAGACCGGCAACCACGCGAGCCAGCGCGGCGCGAAGCGCACCTGCAGGTTGCCGCTGCCCGAGACGACTTCGCGCGCGACACCGTCGACACTGATGCGCTCGCCGTCGCCGGTCGTGCAGGCATTGCGCACCACGATCTCGCCGTCCTCACCGCGCAGATAGGTCGCGGTCGTGCCGGAGACGCAGTCCTCCTGGTATCGATTCGGCATACGCGCCACCTCGTGCCAGGTGCCGAGATAGCGCCCGAGATCAATGCGTTCGACGGGTTCGTTGGGCAGGGCCGCATGGGCCGCGCCGGTCAATCCAAGCATGCATCCCAGTAACAACAGTCGCAGCGTCATGGCTCACCTCCGATCACACGCGGGGCACTCTATGCACGCCGCGTGTAACCCGCGTGATGCTCCCGCTCTTGTGGGAGCGGGCTCCGCCCCGCGATGCTCCTAGCCCTTCACACACACCACCTGCCGCAACGTATGCACGACCTCCACCAGGTCGCGCTGCGCCGCCATGACCGCATCGATCGACTTGTACGCGGCCGGCGATTCGTCAATCACCTCGGCATCCTTGCGGCACTCCACGTGTGCGGTGGCCTTCACGTGATCGTCCAGCGTGATCAGTTGCTTGGCCCTGGTCCGGCTCATCACCCGGCCGGCACCGTGCGAGCACGAACACAACGCGTCTTCATTGCCGAGCCCGCGGACAATGAAACTCTTCGCGCCCATCGATCCCGGGATGATGCCGAGCTGGCCCTGCTGCGCGCTCACCGCACCCTTGCGGGTCACGAACAGGCGCTCGCCGAAATGGGTTTCGCGCTGTACGTAGTTGTGATGGCAATTCACCGCTTCCTCGGTCAGCGTGAACGGCTTCTTGATCGCCTCCGCCAGCGTGGCAAGCGTATTGCCCATCATGATCGCGCGGTTCTCCATGGCGAAGCGCTGCGCCCAGTCGACCGCGAACACGTAGTCGTCGAAATGCTTCGATCCTTCCTGGAAGTAGGCGAGATCACGATGCGGCAGGTTGGCGATGTGAGCGCGCATGTCCGCCTGGGCGAGTTCGATGAAGTGCGTACCGATCGCGTTGCCGACGCCGCGCGAACCCGAGTGCAGCATCACCCAGACCTGATCGGATTCATCGAGGCAGAGTTCGACGAAATGATTGCCGGTCCCGAGCGTGCCGAGATGGTGCAGATTGTTCGTCTTCGTGAATCGCGGATGCAACTCGCACAGACGCTCGAAGTCGCGCACCAACCCGGACCATGCCAGTTCCGCGGCCTTCGGCGGATCGTTCCATGCACCCTTGTCGCGACTGCCGCGTGCTGTCGTACGGCCATGCGGCACGGCCTGCTCGATCGCGCTGCGCACACCCGCCAGCGAATCCGGCAAATCGTTGGCATGCAGCGAGGTGCGCGCCGCGATCATGCCGCAACCGATGTCGACACCGACCGCCGCCGGAATGATCGCATCCCGCGTCGGCACCACCGACCCGACCGTCGCACCGATCCCGACATGCACGTCCGGCATCACCGCGACATGCGGCCACACCACCGGCAAGCGCGCCACCTGCTGCACCTGCCGCAACGCCTCGTCCTCGACCGGCACGCCTCGTGTCCACAGTTTGATCGGCACGCTGCCTGGTTCCGACATGGTGCGGTATTGGCTGTTCACACGCTCAAGCGCCGAGGAGTCGAGCGCGCGCACACGCCAGCAGGGCTTCCGCCTCCACGAGGCATTGCCGCAAGGACTCGGGATCCATCAAGTCGCCGGAATAGTCATTGATGTTGCGCTTCTTGCGGAGCGCGTCGAGCACGACCATGGTGACCCGATCGACACCGAGTGTCAGCGGCAACGATTGCACCATGGTCTGGTGGTGGCCGGGCGCATCGGTGGCCGGTCGGAATCCGGCGGCGGCCAGCCCCGCAAGCGCACACTGCATGACGGCCTTGTACGCAGCATCGAAACGGGTCTCGTCGCTGATGGTCTCGGCCTTCGCGTCGCGCAAATTGCGCTCGGCGGCCGCCAGCAAGCGCGAGATTTCCTCCTGCGCCGCGACATGGACCTTGAGCCGGCCGATTATCACCAGATTATCCAAGCTCATTCGCGCCCCCGATCACCCAGAGTTTCGGTGACTGCCAGACGGTCGAGACGAACGGATCTCCGGATGCGCGCTTGCGCCGAAACGACTCGCCGTCCATGACCGAAGGATTGATCTCGCGCCCGGTCGCCGGCTGTGCGTCGTGCAGGACTGACACGACGTCGCGGAATCGGACGCCACCGATGACCATGAGATCGATGTCGCTGCGCTCGTGTTCGGTACCGGCAGCCATCGAGCCATAGACGAAGGCAGCATCGATACCACTGGCCAAGGGCTGCAGGGCGGCGCGCAGCACGTCGACGACGCCGCTGGTCTTGCGCAACAGACCGGAAAGCTCATGGGCGATGGGATGAGCGCGGTTCGCGGTGAAGTAGACCTGTCGACCGCTTTCCTGTCGCGTCAGCAATCCGAGCTCGGTCAGCGTTTTCAGTTCCCGGTGCAGGGTGCCCGGAGAAATATCCAGCAATCGCGCCAGTTCGCGCACGTGAAATCGTGCCTGCGGGCGCAGCAGCATCGCGGCCAGCACGGCCGAGCGGGTGTTGCCGAGCAATTGGCTCGCGAGCGTCATGGCGTTCTCAATTCAGCTACATTTGTAGCCGAATTGAGAACGTCGGTCAATCGACGTGCCCTGCGCGACGACAATCAGCCGAGCAACCCGATATCCGCAATCGCCAGAAACTGCGTGCGCAGTGCGCGCAGCAGGCTGAGGCGATTGCCGCGTTTCGCGGGGTCGTCGACCATGACCATGACGCCGTCGAAGAAGGCATCGGCGACCGGCTTGAGTTGGGCGAGGCGCTGCATCGTTTCGACGTAGCGGTGTTCGGCCATCAGCGGCGTGACGTCACGGATCGCGGCGTCGAGCGCGTTCGCGAGATCGGTTTCGGCGCCGGCATCGAGCAGGGCAGCATCGATGCGCTCGGCGATGGCGAACTGCTTTTCACCGGCCTGGCGCAGGATGTTGCCGATACGCTTGTTCGCGGCCGCGAGGCTCTCGGCTTCCGCCTGCTTGGTGAACACGTCGATGGCGCGGATGCGGCGGTCGAAGTCGCGCAGGCTCGAAGGACGCACGGCGAGCACGGCTTCGAAGGCATCAGCACGCAAACCCTGGTCGGCGTAGTAGCCGCGCAGGCGGTCGGTGATGAAGTCGTAGAGATCGTTCGCCTTCGCATCGAGGCCGTCGGTCGAGATCGCGGCGATGGCTTCGCGCAGCAGCGCATTCAGATCGAGATCCAGCCCACCTTCGATCAGCGTGCGCGCCAGGCCAAGCGCATTGCGACGCAGCGAGAACGGATCCTTGTTGCCGGTCGGCTTCTGGCCGATCGCGAACATGCCGGCCAGCGTGTCGAGTTTCTCGGCGATCGCGAGCACCTGACCGAGACGGCTCGGCGCGATCGCATCACCGGCGAAACGCGGCTGGTAGAACTCGTCGAGCGCGTTCGCGACTTCCGCGGACTCGCCCTGGGCGATCGCGTAGTAGCGGCCCATGATGCCCTGCAGCTCCGGGAACTCGCCGACCATGCGCGTCATCAGGTCGCACTTCGCGAGCTTCGCGGCCTGCGTCGCCTGCGCCGGATCGACACCAAGGCCGTGCATCGAGCGCAGCCGTTCGGCGATGACGCGGGCCAGTTCGCCGACGCGGCAGACCTTGTCCCAGACCGAACCGAGTTTCTGCTGGTAGGTGACTCTCTGCAGCGCGTCCTGCTGCGCCGCCAGCGGCGACTTGAGGTCATCGTCGAAGAAGAACTTGGCATCGGCGAAGCGCGGACGAATGACGCGCTCATAACCCTTGCGGATCTCGTTCGGATCGCGGCTCTCGATGTTGGCGACACCGATGAAATGTTCGGTGAGCTTGCCGTCCGCGTCGAACACCGGGAAGAACTTCTGGTTCGACTCCATCGTCATGATCAACGCTTCCTGCGGCACGCGCAGGAAGTCGCGTTCGAAGGTGCAGGCGATGCCGACCGGCCATTCGACCAGGTTCTTCACTTCGTCGACGAGTTCCTGACGCAGGCGCGGCAGGCCGCCCAGCCCTTCGGCCACGCGCTGCACTTCGCTGATCACGCGATTCGCGCGCTCGGCCGGATTGACCAGGACTTTCGCGGCACGCAGCGCATCGATGTAGTCGTTGGCATTGCTGATCCACACCGGCTCCGGATGATGGAAGCGGTGACCGCGGCTCATGCGGTCGGACTTCAGACCCAGGATCTCGGCCGGCACGACATCGGTGCCGAGCAGGATCACCAGCCAATGGGCCGGGCGCACGAACTGGTAGTCGAGGTCGGACCAGCGCATCGGCTTCGGAATCGGCAGCGCCTTCAGCGCCTCCTCGACGATCTGCGGCAGCAGGGTCGCGGTCGGCTCACCCGGCTTCACGGCGCGATGCACGAGCCACGCGCCCTTGTCGGTATCGATCTTTTCGAGTTGTTCGACGGTGACGCCGCAACTGTGCGCGAAACCGATCAACGCCTTGGTCGGCGTGCCGGAGGCATCGAAGGCGGCACTCGCGGCCGGGCCGCGGCGCTCGAGCTTCTGCTCGGGCTGCTGCAGGGCGACGTCTTCGATCCAGACCGCGAGCCGGCGCGGCGAATGCAGCGCGCGCACCGAATGCGCAGTGTGCGCGATGCCGCGCTTGCTCAAGCCGGCAGCAACGCCATCGCGAAACGCGTTCGCGAGTTCGTCCAGCGCCTTCGGCGGCAGTTCTTCGGTGCCGAGTTCGATCAGCAGGGGGGCGATAGGTGTCGTCATGGTTCAGGCCGCCTTGTGCTTCAGGCCCGGGAAGCCGAGCTTCTCGCGCTGCGCGTGGTAACACTCGGCCACCGCCTTCGCGATCGTGCGCACGCGCAGGATGTAGCGCTGGCGTTCGGTCACGCTGATGGCACGGCGGGCATCGAGCAAGTTGAAACTGTGGCTGGCCTTGCACACCTGCTCGTAGGCCGGCAGCGGCAGGTTCTTCTCGACCAGCTTCAGCGCCTCGCCTTCGCAGGTATCGAACCAGGCGAATAGGGCATCGACGTTGGCATGTTCGAAGTTGTAGGTGCTCTGCTCGACTTCGTTTTGGTGGTAGACATCGCCATAGGTGACGGTGCCCTGCGGGCCCTGCACCCAGACCAGGTCATAGACGTTGTCGACGTTCTGCAGGTACATCGCCAGGCGTTCGAGGCCGTAGGTGATCTCGCCGGTCACCGGCTTGCAATCAAGACCACCGGCCTGCTGGAAATAGGTGAACTGCGTGACTTCCATGCCGTTCAACCAGACCTCCCAGCCGAGACCCCAGGCGCCGAGCGTCGGCGATTCCCAGTTGTCCTCGACGAAGCGCAGATCATGTGTCAGCGGGTCGATGCCGAGCGCCTTCAACGAGCCGATGTAGAGGTCGAGGATGTTGGTCGGGTTCGGCTTCAACGCGACCTGATACTGGTAGTAGTGCTGCAGACGATTCGGGTTCTCGCCGTAGCGACCATCGGTCGGGCGCCGCGACGGCTGCACGTACGCGGCACGCCACGGCTCCGGGCCGAGCGCACGCAGGAAGGTCGCGGGATGGAAGGTGCCGGCACCGACTTCGATGTCGAGCGGCTGGATCAGCACGCAACCCTGCTCCGCCCAATAGCGGTTCAGCGTCTGGATCACGTCCTGGAAAGTGGGGCCTGTCATGGGGATTCCGGTCTGGGGCGAAAAGCGCCGTAGTATAGCCGCGGCGCAGGCTGCGCCCGGCGGAAAATCCAGCGATGAGCAAGCACGAATCTCCCAAGTCGGAGCCCATGGAAGGCCGCGCGGCGTTCACGACGAGCAGGTTTTCGGAAGGCAAGCGCGTCGAACTGGACGAAGTGCTGGCGGCGCTGATCGTCGACCAGTTGGTGACCGGCGAAGCGGCGAAGACCATCCGCATCGGCAAGGGCCTGAGTCGCGGCGAGCTGCATCCGCTGATCCTGATCGCGAACGCCAAGCTGCCCGACCCGCGCGAGCCCGGTCGCTACCTGACGCTGGAAGCGCTGACCGAATGGCTGGCGCACAAGGCCGGCCTGCCCTACCTGCGGATCGATCCGACCAAGATCGACATCGCCCGTGTCGGCGAAGTGGTCGCCCCGAGTTATGCCACGCGTTATCGCATCCTGCCGGTCGACGTCAGCGCCGATGCCCTGACGATCGCCACCAGCGAACCCTTCGACGCGCGCTGGCTACCCGATCTCGAACGCCTGCTGCGGCGCAAGGTGAGCCGCGTCGTCGCGAACCCGCTCGACGTGAACCGCTTCCTGATGGAATTCGCGGGCATTTCGCGCAGCGTGCGCAAGGCGCGGGACGGCAACGAGACGGCCGACCCGCGCGGCATGCCGAACTTCGAGATGCTGGTCGAACTCGGCAAGTCCGGCGAACTCGGTGCCGAGGACTCGCATGTCGTGCGCATCGTCGACTGGCTGCTGCAGTACGCCTACGAGCAGCGCGCCAGCGACATCCACCTGGAACCGCGGCGCGAGATGAGCGCAGTCCGCTTTCGCATCGACGGCGTGCTGCACAAGGTCTACGAACTGCCGACGCCAGTGATGGCTGCGGTGGTATCGCGCATCAAGATCCTCGGGCGCATGGACATCGCCGAGCGCCGGCGCCCGCAGGATGGCCGCATCAAGACCCGCTCGCCAGGCGGCCGCGAAGTCGAAATGCGCATCTCGACGATGCCGACCGCATTCGGCGAGAAAGTGGTGATGCGCATCTTCGACCCGGACGTGGTCGTCAAGAATTTCTCGGAGCTCGGCTTCAACCCGCGCGACGAAGCGCAGTGGCGCGAGATGATCGAACGCCCGCACGGCATCGTGCTGGTCACCGGCCCCACCGGTTCCGGCAAGACCACGACCCTGTATTCGACGCTCAAGCATCTGGCGACGCCCGCGATCAATGTCTGCACGATCGAGGATCCGATCGAGATGATCGCGCCCGCGTTCAACCAGATGCAGGTGCAGAACTCGATCGACCTGACCTTCGCCGCCGGCGTGCGCACGCTGCTGCGGCAGGACCCGGACATCATCATGGTCGGCGAAATCCGCGACCTCGAGACCGCCGAAATGGCGGTGCAGGCCGCGCTGACCGGGCATCTGGTGCTGAGCACCCTGCACACCAACGATTCGCCGAGCGCGGTCACCCGCCTGCTCGATCTCGGCGTCCCGCATTATCTGATCCAGAGCACGGTGAACGGCATCGTCGCGCAGCGCCTGGCGCGCACGCTGTGTCCGCGCTGCAAGACGCCGGTGGCGGTCGACCCGGGGGCATGGCAGGCGCTGACCCGCGGTTTCGACGTGCCTTTGCCGACGCATGCGCGCACCGCCAAGGGTTGCGACGATTGTCGCCACACCGGCTACTACGGTCGCACCGCGGTCTACGAGATGCTGACGATGACGCCGAAGCTGCGCCGCGAGATCCGCGCCGACATCGACCTCCCCGCCTTCGGCGAATCCTGCCTGCGCGACGGCTTGCGCCCGCTGCGCATGGCTGGCGCCGAATTGATCGCGCGCGGCATGACCACGGTGAAGGAAGTGGTGTCGGTCTTGCCCACCATCGATTAGCCCGCACCCGCCCCGATGCACCAACGCCCCATCCCGTCGCATGACCTCTGGCGGTTCCGGCGTTGCAGCCGTTGCGGAACCTTTCCGCGTCCCCATGGTCTGTAGCCATTCGCTACAGGGAAGTCGCAGTGATCCAGGTCGAACACATCTCCCGTACCTATGACATGCACGGCGCCGAAGTGCGGGCGCTCGACGATGTCTCCCTGCACGTCGACGCCGGCGAATTCGTCGCCATCACGGGACCCTCGGGATCGGGGAAATCGACCCTGCTGAACGTGCTCGGCTGTCTCGACAAGCCCGACTCGGGCTCGTATGTGCTGGATGGACAGGAAGTCTCGCGCCTCGACGACGAGGCCATCAGCACCGTGCGCAACCGCAAGATCGGCTTCATCTTCCAGAGCTTCCACCTGCTGCCGCGCTTGACGGTGCTGGAGAACGTCCTGCTGCCGCTGCGCTTCACGCGGGAGCCGAAGCCGGACGTGAGTGCGCGCGCACGCGACCTGCTGGCGCGCGTCGGCCTGGCCGACCGCATGGATCATCGCCCGACCCAGCTCTCCGGCGGCCAGATGCAGCGTGCGGCGATTGCCCGTTCGCTGATCCTGAGCCCGGCCCTGCTGCTCGCCGACGAGCCCACCGGCAACCTCGATTCAAAGAGCGCGGCCGACGTACTCGGCCTGATCGAGGAACTGCATGCCCAGGGCCAGACCATCGTCCTGGTCACCCACGACAACGACATCGCCGCACGTGTGCCGCGCCATGTGCGCCTGCGCGACGGCCTGGTGGAATCCGATGCGAAACGTTGAACGATGCGCTCCTGCCTTGCTGTTGTGGGTGCTGTGCTGCAGCTCGGTCTTCGCCAACCCGACGTCGCGCGTCATCCTCAGCGGCGAAGTGGTCGCGATGAATGCGCAGCCGGTGTACTGCCCGCCCTCGAACACCTCGCCGGTCGTGTTGCGCTACTACGTGTCGGAGGGGTCGGCGGTGAAGCGCGGTGATGTCGTCGTGCGCATCGATGCCGGTGCGAGCGCGGCGATGATCCAGACCCTGACCGCGCAGATCGAGCAGACCGAGGCTCGGGCGGCGCAGGAGATCGCGACCTTGACGGTCGCCGCGATCGACGCCGAGCGGGCCTGGGTCGATGCCGATGCATTGTTCCGCAAGGCCCGGGTCGATGCCGCGATTCCGAAGCAGCACCTGTCCGCGCTCGACTACGACCGCTACCAGGGTGAGCAGGTGCGCACCGAGCGCGATCTCGCCCTGCGCCTCAAGGAACGCGACGCCGCGAGCGCCGCCGTGACGCGCCGTCGTGAAGACGCACGCCTGGAGATCGACAAGTTGCATCAGGACCTGTTGTACAACCAGGCCCAGGTGGCGCTGGCGGAAGTGAAGGCCGAGGTCGACGGTGTCGTCGTGCATGGCTTCAACCCGTGGCGCGGCGATCGCTTCGACGAAGGCTCCTCGGCGTGGCCGGGCATGAAGGTCGGCGAGATCGTCGACCGCGGCCCGATGACGATCAAGGCCTATGCACTGGAAGCCGATCGTTCGGCATTGGCCGTCGGCCAGAAGGTCCACCTGCGATTCGATGCGCGCCCCGACCTGAAACTCGATGCCACCATCAGCGCGATTTCCGGTGCGCCCGCAGCGAAGATGGAAATGGGCGCCGGCCGCTATTTCACCGTGACCATTCCGTTGGAGAACTCGGCCGACCTCGGCTTGTTGCCGGCGTCGAGCGTGCGCGTCGAGTCGGTGCCGGCCGCGCCGGACGCCGCCACGAAGGGCGCCCAGTCATGAAGACGATCATCGCGACCAGCCTGCTGCTGGCGAGCCTGTCGCTGGCAGCCGCCGAACTCAGTTTCGACGGCGAGATCGCCGCTCGCGAGAGTGCCGCGATATCGCCGCCCGCGATCGATGATCTGTGGCAGCTCACCCTGACCCAGCTCGCGCCGGATGGCACGCCGGTGAAGAAGGATCAAGTCGTGGCCGCCTTCGACAGCTCGGAGGTGATGCGCAAGCTCACTGAAAAGCAGAGTGCACTGAAGGAAAAGGAGACGCAGCGCGAACGCCTGCGCCTCGAACTCGCCGAGCGCGTGCGGACCGAGGCATTGGCCACGGCGCAGGCGAAATCGAATGCCGAAAAGGCCACGCGCAAGGCCGACCAGCCGGTCGACATCGTGCGCCGCGTCGATTACCAGAAACTGGTGATCGAACGCGAACAGGCCGAGAAGCAGCTGGCGCTTGCGACGCGACGCGAACTGGCCGCCGCCGAGCAGCGCAAGCAGGAATGGCGCCTGGTCGAAGCGGAACTGACGCAGCTGCGCGGCGAAGTCGAACGCTCGCAGAAGGCGATGCAGGAACTGAACGTGAAGGCGCCGCGCGACGGCATCATCTTGCACCAGAGCAATTGGCAGGGCGAGAAATTCGATGTCGGCTCGCAGGTGTTCCGTGGCCAGTCGGTGGCGCAGATCCCGGACGTGTCGACCTTGATCGCGCGCGTCGCCGTGCCCGAAACCGAGATCCGGCGCGTCAGCGTCGGCATGCAGGCCCGGGTCATCGTCGAAGGCGGCGCTGGTCAGGCGATCGAGGGCAAGGTCAGCGAGATCGGTCGCGCCGTGCGCAGCAAGTCGCGCTCGCAACTGGTGCCGGTGGTCGATGCGGTGGTCAGCTTCGATCCCAAGGGCCAGGCGCTCAAACCAGGTCAGCCGGTCCGCGTGGTGCTGGTCGCGGCGACGGAGAAACAGCCATGAAATGGATGCGGATGTGGCCCCTGCTCGCGCTCGCCGGCTGCGGCCAGGATGCGGCGCTGGATGCGCCGGTCGAGGTCGTGCGGGCATCGGCGCTGTCGCTGCGGGTGATGGCGACCGGCGAGGTCCGTTCGGCCAAGGCCACGCCCCTGTCGGTGCCCGGCCAGGGCTGGTCGCAACGTCAGCTGGAGTGGATGGTGCCCGAGGGCTCGCAAGTGAAGCAGGGCGAGTTGATCGCGCGCTTCATCGCGCCGCAGGGCGAACTCGAATTGACCAAGGCCGAACTCGACCTGCGCCGCAACGTGCTGGCGCGCATGGGCAAGGAGATCGAACTCTCGACCGCGCAGGACAAGGTCGGCGCCGAGATCGCCAAGGTCGACGTCGATCTTGGCATCGCCGAGCGTTATGCCGGGGCCGATCTCGGCATGTTCGCGCGCAACGAGATTCTCGATGCGGTGCAGGACGCTGCCTTCCTCGGCTACAAACACGAGACGCTGGAATGGCAACAACAACAGACCGGCGTGCGCGGCGGCGCGGAACTGGCGGTGCTCGATTCGCAGCGCGCGACCTATGACCTCAATGCCCGGCGACGCCGCGAAGACGTGGCCGCGCTGGAGCTGCGCGCGCCGCATGAAGGCGTGTTCGTGTTGAACACCGACTGGGGTGGCGAGAAACCCAAGGTCGGCGCCAGCATGTGGGCCGGCCAGGAATTCGGCGCCTTGCCGGAACTGGCCGCGCTGGAAGTGCAGTTCGCGCTGACCCAGCTCGATGCCCAGGGCGTCAAGGTCGGCGCACGCGTCAAGATGCACGCGCTCGGTCGCCCAGACCAGGAATTCGCGAGCACCGTCAGCTGGGTCGCCGGCGCGGCGCAGTCGCGCAGTCGCCAGAACCCGGTGAAGTACCTGTTGATGAAAGCCGTCGTGCCGGCGGAAGCGGTGGCGAAATATCGCCTGGTGCCGGGACAGGGCATGGCCGCCGAGGTCTACACCGGCGAATCCGGCCAGGGCTTGTCGGTGCCGAACGTGGCCCTGATCGCCGAAGGCGGCAAGACCTATGTCGAGGTGCGCGCCGGCGGCAAGGTCGCGAAGCGCGAAGTGGAACTCGGCGCGCGCGGTACCGCCCGCAGCGAAGTGGTCAAGGGATTGCAGGCCGGCGACGCGGTGGTCCTGACGCCGGCTGCGAATGCCGCGGACCCCGACGCCAAGCGCTACGCCGCACCCGGCGGTGACGGTGCGCGCGGCGGCCGTGGCGGCGGCATGCGGAGGATGGGATGAGCACCTTGCTCGATCGGATCGGACAAGGCTTCGGCACCCATTGGCGCGAAGCCGTCGAGGAATTGTGGCGGCGGCGCCTGCGCACCCTGCTGACCCTGCTCGGACTGATTTTCGGCGTCGGCTCGATCGTCGCGATGCAGGGCGTCGGCGAAGGCTCGCGGCAGGAAGCCCTGAAGCTGGTCGAAGGCCTCGGACTGCGCAACCTGATCGCGAAGACCGAGTCGCCACCGGACGAAGATGCACTGCGCGAGATGCGCGCACGCAGTCTCGGCCTCACCCGCGCCGACGCCGACGCCGCGCTCGACGTGGTGCCGGGCGCCACCGGCATCGCTGCGGAAAAGGCGATCAAGACCCATTCGGTGCTCAGCGAATTCAGCAAGTCCGACGCGGTCGCGAGCGGCGTCACGCCCGGCTACTTCGCATTGTCCTCGCTGCAGGTCGCGCAGGGACGTGCGTTCGATGACAGCGATGATGATCGCCTCGCGGCGGTCGCGGTGCTGGGCCATCAGGCCGCGAAGACCCTGTTTCCGGGCCGCAGCGCGGTCGGCGAACTGGTCAAGGTCAACCACGCCTGGTTCGAGGTGATCGGCGTGCTCACGGATCGCGATCTCAGCAAGGACCAATTCGAAGGCGTGCAACTCGGCCTCGAGAGCAATCGTGTCTTCGTGCCGCTGGGGTCGGCGCTGGCGCGTCTGCGCTTCCAGCCGATGGAGGATGAGATCGACCGTTTCCTGGTGCAGCTCGACGATCCCGCGCATATCGTCGACGGCTCGAAGGTGCTGTCGGCAATGCTCGACCAGCGCCATGCCGGACAGAAGGACTACACGCTGATCGTGCCGGCCCAGCTCTACCAGCAGCACCAGGCAACGCAGCGGATCTTCCGGATCGTGATGGCCGCCATCGCCGGGGTATCGCTGCTGGTTGGCGGCATCGGCATCATGAACATCATGCTGGCGAACGTGCTGGAGCGGAAACGCGAGATCGGGCTGCTGCGCGCGCTCGGTGCGCGTCGCCGCGACGTGATCGAACAGTTCATGCGCGAGGCAGCGCTGATCTGCGGCGTCGGTGCCCTGCTCGGGCTGGTGTTCGGCGGCGTGCTCGCCTACGCCATCGCCTGGCTCGCCGGCTGGACCGTCGGCTGGGCGCCGATCCCGGTGCTCACGGCGACCCTCGTCTGCGCCCTCACCGGCCTCGCCTTCGGCGTCTATCCGGCCCGCCAGGCCGCCGACCTCGACCCGATCGCGGCCTTGCGCACCGACTGAGGCGGCGCCACCCGGCTCAGCCCTGGTGTCGTCGCTGCGATCGCGTGCCGGCAAGGCGTCGCGGAAGGCCTCGAAGGTCTTCCACGCCGGTACCGGCGGCGTGTAGTCGGCCCGGGGCGCATAGGCCGAGTACTCGGCCAGCGGCATGGCGTGGAGATAACGCGGACAGTTCGGGAAGATCCGGGTGGCCGCGACGCGGACGATGAAGACCGATCCCGGAAAGTCCTGACGCAACGGATCGTCGGCGTGGACCGTCGCAGTGCCGTTGACGCGCAACCGCTTCGGCGTCTGGAAGTCCGGGAACAGCAGTCCGACATGCGGATTCACGCCGATGTTGCCCGGGTCCGGTACATCCCGTTGCCGTCGTAGTCGGGGAAGGCAAGCGTGCGTTCGTCGAGCACGCGCACGAAGCCGGGCAAGCCGCCCTTGCAGGAACAATCCGGATGGCCGCGCGCATCGGCCGTGGCGATGAAGAACATCGGCCGGGTCTCGATGAAGCCGCGATCCTCGGGCGTGAACGTCGCACGCACGGTGACCTGCGCCAAGCGGTCGGCCAGCGCCCGGGTCTCGCGCGCGTCCTGCAGCGCGCGCATGCCGTCGTGATACAGCGGATCATCATTCATGATCGTGTCCCCTACGCGGCGGTGCTCGCCCGAACCGTACGGCAATCGCAACGGCTACAGGTGTGCGAAGAATTCGGGCGCCTGCTGCCACTGGTCGTTGCGCCCGTCGACATAGGTGATCGGCGCTGTCGACAATTCCTCGTCGGTGATGTCGGTCAGGCAGCCGAGATTGACCCCGTACATCCGGCCGATCGGTGTCTCGGTGCCGATGCCGAACGCGCGCACGCCGCAATGACGGCAAAGTAGTGTTCGTTCTTCCTGGAGTGGAACAGGTACTTCGTCAATTCCGACTCGCCGGCCAGCAGGCGGAATCCGCCCTCGCGCGCGACCGCCGGCCAGAAGCGCGTGCGCCTGCAGATGCTGCAGTTGCAGCGATAGGTGCCTTGGGCGAGGTCGAGGTCGGCCTCGAAGCGGACCGCGCCGCAATGGCAACTGCCTTGGTAGGTCTTGAGCATGGGCCCACTCCCGATCCGATCAGGATTCATCCTTCCGACACCGGCATCCGCGCGGATGCGGGTTCGGGCCGCAGTTCGTTCACGTCGCGCCGATGATTCGCACGTTCTTCGCGAGCGTCTTGAAGCGGACGCCATCCCGCTGCACGACGGTCAGGGTGACGTGCCCGGTCTTGCTGGTGTGGATGTCGGTGACCATGCCGGACTTGCCGGCGTGTGTCCCGCCCACCACCTGGCAGCGGGCGCCATCTTTCAGGTCGGGAAACGCGGGTCCGGTCATGGGCGCTCGCAACGGGTCGACGTGCCGGCGACGATAACCGCCCGTCGCCCTCGAAGCCATCGCTCACCGGCCGACACCGCGCTCACAGGATCGGTTTCAGGACCATCCGGCCGTAGGCGATGAATGCCATGGCGAGGCCCAGCACGGCGCTGAACAGGATGGACCCGAGCTCGTGGTACTTCACGTGCACGCCGATGAACACGAGGCTCTCGATCGCCAGCAGCGCGGCCGCCAGCACCGTCAGTCGCGGCTGCCAATGGAAGGCGGCCGGAACGATCAGCCCGACCGTGCAGACGAGCTCCATGACGCCAAGAGCCATCCAGACCTCCCGCGGCAAGGCGCCGAACGACGGCACATCCGCGCTGATCTGCTCGAACATGAACACCTTCATGACCCCCGACGCGCCGTACAGCAGCGCGGCCAGCGCCTGCAGGACCCACAACAGGATGTTCATCGAGGACCTCCAGTATCGGCGCGGGCTGCGGCCGGTGTTCGGGTCCGGCGCGGACTCAGGTCGCGATCTTTCCACACGCATCGGTCACGCGCCACACGACATTGCCGGCATGGTCCCGATCCAGGAACAGGTGGTGGTTCCGATTGCGAATCGCGTCGATTGCGGCGTGGGCGGAATCGCGGTCGCGCTGATCGGCATGATCGGCATGGGCGATCAGGGCCGGCATTGCGCGTTCGTCCAGCGAATAGGCAATCAGCGCGAGCGCGTCTTCCCGGACGACCCGAGACTTGTCCGCCAACGCGAACAGGCCGATGTCCAGCACCTCGCGCGTGCAGCGCACGTAGGGCAAGATGAAGTGCAGGATGACTTTGCGTCCCTTGAACGACTTGATCTTTCGAAACGCCATCACCAACAGCGGCACCAGCGCCGCCAGACCGCCCGCCCGCTCGGCCAGCGCGTAGTGACCCTCGATGATCGGCCCCACGTCGCCCGGTCATAGGACGCGACGATGTCGTCCAAGCCCGGAAGCACGGGGCGGACCATGGGCGACGCCGGCTCGGGTGAGTGCTCAGGTGCCACTCGTGGTCACCGCCGACAGGATGCCGACTGCGGCGAGTGCGACCCAGCCCGGATGACGACCGCGGGTGCCGACAAGGACGAGGAGCGCGCCTGCCAGAAAGGCCGCCGTCGCAGCAGCAAGGATCGACCGCGACGACAACACCGCCTCGGGATGCGTCGCAAGCATCCAGAGCAAGGCCGCGAACGCCCAGGCAAGAACGGACGCCAGATGCCAGGTGGCCCAGAGAATGCGCACATGCCGCCCCTGCAGCGGCTTCGCCGGAAGCGAAGGAACGAGGGTGGATGCACGCAGGTGACGGAAGATCAGGCGCTCACCCAGCACAGAGTGAACCACGCCGGTGACGGTCGCCAGAACTGCGGCAGTGGCAAGCAAGAGCTGCATGGTCGGCCATCCTTGATATTGAAGTGCCGCTCGACGACGCGAGCGTGCTGCCTGAGTCAAGCCGCGCCGCGAAGCGGCTTCGGCTTGATTGGTTTGTCGGACCTCGCGGTGACGCCAAGCCAGCATGCCGGATTGCGCCTGTAGCGGCGGTAGCTGGCGAGGGTGAAGATCGCGCTGGTGGCAACGCCCCACAACCCGGCAAATTGAAGTGCCGCCATCTGCGAGTGTCCCTTCGCGAGCTCTGCGCCGAGAAGAACAAAGAACGCCACGGCGAACGCCAGCAGGATTCGTTTCACCCAGAATGCAGCACCCATCTTGATCTCCATTGCGTGTGCGGTCTGACGTTTGAGCTGAGCAGCGGCAGGCGCGGCTACTGCGAGGCCAACCTGCTCGAGACGTGGCGCGCGAAGCTGTCCAGGATGGCTTGCCAGCCGCCACGTTGCTGTTCTTCGGAATGGGTCTGCTCGGCATCGAAGGTGACGGTCACCGTGACGCCATCCGGGCCTTCCTTGAACTCGACTCTGCCAATGCGCTCGCCGAACGCGTACTCGATCAGCTCGAGGTGAACGATGTTCGTGTACTCGCCCGCGAAATCGAATCCGAAGGATCCGTCCTTGGCTTCCATCCGGGAAGAGAACTTGCCGCCCGGCCTGAGATCCACCGTCGACGCGGTGGTGTGCCAGTCCGGCGAGGCCGCGTTCCAGACCTTGATGTCATCGGGCGTGGTGTACGCAGCCCAGACGACGTCCAACGGAGCCGCAACGACGGTCGAGACGGTGATCTTCATGGTCACTCCTGTGTGCCAAGGGTACGTCTTGCGAGGCCTGACGCCGGAATGAAGAGGCGTCGGCTTGAATGCTGGGTGAGTGGGCAGAGGTCCTATTTCAGCTCCATCTCGACCAACTCAATCGCTTCGGTGCCGGAGTTGGTGAGTGCGCGCGTGAAGCCGGGATACTGAACTGAAAAGTCGCCAGACCGCAACGCCAAAATCTGGTCAGGCATGCCGGGAGAAATGGTGCTCAAGGTGCCGCCGCGCACGACAATGCGGATGCCCTTGCCGATCTGCGAAATTGACGCCGTAGACTGGCCTGGTTCCAAGACAAGGCGCCAAGCGCGCAGCCGAGGATTGTCCGCAATCTGCGTGTAGCGCTTCGAGTCCTCGCGCGACGAAGCGGTGCTTCCCAGAGGTTTGGCGCGGCGCAACTCGACGACGATGAACTGGGCGGCGCTCTTGTCACCGTTCACCACCCGATGAAGGCGAGGTTCGCCGCCCAGGCCGCCAAATGCGGCGTCTCCCGCGACAGGCTTCGGCACAGCAGCCATGGGCTCCCCAATTTTTTGGCTGCGGCCGCCCTGTCCGGGCTGGATCACGACGTAGAAGATGTCGCGATAGTGGGCATGAAAACCGGAATCGCCACCGGGCGGATAGAGATTGTCGAGGACCGCGAAGTCGTCGTCTGCGAAGACCAACTGATGGAAGGACGCACGTTCGACGGGCGGATAGTTTTCGCTCTTCGCCGTTTCGGCAAAGGTCGAAGACTGTGCTGCCAGACAACCGAAAAGCCCGATCGCGCGGATCAATGAAGCGAACTTGTTGGTTTTCAATGGCGTGAGAGTCTGGAGAAGAGGATGACTGCGAAAGCGATCTCGACTGCTGCGCCGACGAGCGCCGAGTACAACGCCGGCGACGACAGGTAGAAGGCTAACGCACCAGCGCCGATGAGCAGGCCGCCTAGAACCCAATAGATCGTTAGGCCGAACAGTATTGAAAAGACCAGATAGCGACTTCCGATCGTCAGCATCATGGCCGGAAAGAACCATGTCTCGTCGTGCAGATACAGGCCAAAGGCCATAAAGCAGCAGGCGATCAGCCAAATCGTGGTGGCCAGCGCCAAATGGTTGAGTGCGTTGTTCGGCTTCGCTTCCGAGGGGGCACCCAACAGCTTCTTGAGTACATTGCTGAGGGGCGAAATGAGCGCTCCACCGATCAACAAAGCCCACACGGCTTTTGGCACGCCCAATCCGAAACACACTACCGCAGACACTAGCCACACGGCGCCAGAGGCAGCGACCCCAGGTGCGCCATCCAAGTGTGTGCGTCGCATTGCGGATTGCAAATCCTGGTCCAGAGATAGCTGCATTGATTCACCCTGCGGTCTAACGACGTGTCATGCCGCCGCGCGGCGGAGGCTGGCGCTCGCCCGCGCTGAGCGCGCTTGCGCGCGAAGCGTCGGGGTGGAGCGGCTGGTTAGATGGCATTTTGTCCGGGTTCTGCGCCAACCAGCAATGCAGCGCATACATCGCGCCGACCGCGTGATGCCCCAATGGAACTGAAAATGCTGCTTCCATTCCCAGACCGCTGCGTCAGGGTGCCCCGTCTCATACAACACCAGACCCGCCTTAATGTCTCTCCAGATGTCCGCGAGATCGTCCGCAAGATCTGAGACGACAGGTTCCTCGCAAGGGACGGTTAGGGGATCGAAGCACTCGGCGTAGTAGTTGAACGGAAGTGACCCGAAGCGACGAAACACTACTTTCCATTCCTCGTCTGAAACACGCGGAGCGTCGAAGTCCTCGAAGCGCTCCGGAAGCTCGAGTGCGGCCCGGTACAGGCGCATGAGATGCCGGGAGCGCAGCGACCACCTCGCTCGATGGCTCACCAGGAGGGCTTTCAACCCCCGAACAGAATATTCGCGCGGCCGTAGCAAAGTTCTGTGTTGGGTCGTTCACGAGAAATGCCATCTAACGCCGTGTCATGCCGCCGCCGCGCGACGGTGTTTGGATGATGCGAGCAACTTCCTCGGCGGTCGGCTTGAACACATAATTAGACGCTAACGCGGCCATGCACGCGAACCTCAAGCATTGGGATAAAAGACCAGCGCACTACCCTGGCTCAGGGCCTCTTCGTAGTACCCCGAAAAGCCGCGAAAGGTGTCCGTGTTCAGCGAATCAATGTCCAGCCTCCCCGCGCGGGAAAATTCGTACTCGCCGAAGCCGTACTTCAGGCACTCGGCTCCGGCTAGGTGCATCTGGCTCTGATCGCTTTCTTGCGACAGGAAGAGCATGCATTTGTGCGTGGCGTTGAGCTCGGGATGCGAATAGTCGTACACCGGAGACCCGGTGTACTTGCCTCTGAACCCGTACACGAAGACGGTTGGCATTGGTGTCTAACGCCTGAGTTAAGCCGCGTCGCGGAGCGACGTCGGCTTGAATGATGGGATGGACTCCTCCCGGCGCGGCATCGGCATCGAAGTGCCAGTCTGAAGGTGTTGAGGCATCAGTCACCGCCGGAGGAGTCCGCCATGAAGTGTAATCCCGCTGTCGCCACCATCGCCATCGACCTCGCGAAGTCGGTGTTCCAGGTGCTCGCCGTTGATCAGGACGGCAGGGCAATCGATTCACATCGGCTGTCGCGTGCGCAGTTCATCGCGTTCTGGCAGAACCGTGCACCGGTGCGGGTGGTGATGGAAGCCTGCGGCTCGGCGCATCATTTCGGCCGCTGGCTGAGTGCGCTGGGTCATCAGGTGACGCTGCTTCCGGCGCAGTACGTGCGGCCCCTATGTGCGGCGCAGCAAGACCGACGCTGCGGATTGCCTGGCGATGATCGAAGCGGCGCGTGCCATCGACCTGAAGCCGGTGCCGATCAAGACCGAGCTGCAGCAGGTGATCCAGTTGCTGCATCGTGCGCGTCAGCAGTGGCAAGAGACGCGCACGGCACGCATCAATCTCGCGCGCGGCTTGCTGCGCGAATTCGGCATCGTGATTCCCGAAGGCGCCGAGCGTGGCCAGCAGGCGATGCGCACGGCGCTTGGTCACGAGGCACTCGATCAGCGCATGCGCGATCTGATCGCATCGCTGCTCGATGAGATTCGCGCACTCGAACAACGCGTCGTCGACGCCGATCGTGCACTCGCGTCGACAGCGAAGGACGATCGCGTGATCGCCGATCTGGAGAAGTTGCCGACCATCGGCTGGGTCACGGCAACGGCAGTGCGCGCATCGGTCGGCGACATTCATCGCTTCAAGAATGGTCGCGTGCTGTCGAGCTGGCTCGGCTTCACGCCAAAGGAGCATTCGAGCGGATCGACGCGACAACTGGGGCGCATGAGCAAGTGCGGCGACGTGTATTGCCGCACGCTGCTGATTCAAGGGCGCGTGCGGTACTCGCGGCGGCAAAACGTGCGCAGGCTGCGGGCAAGCCGCTCGATCGTTTGCGCGCCTGGGCGGTCGCGCTCGCCGAACGCCGCGGCTTCAACAAGGCGGCAGTCGGCCTTGCGAACAAAATGGTGCGCATCATCTGGGCGACGTGGCACCACGCACGCAGCTTCGATGCCGACTACGGCAAACGCTTCGATCAGGAGATCGTGATGACCAGCGCCTGATCGATACCCGCAGTCAACGCACCACACCCTTTCACCACAGAGCGGCACGTCAACGGATCGATCAGATCAACCTCATCACCAGCGGCTCGGCCGCGGTGTGGCAAGGCCGATAACTATGTCGACCCTCGAGGTCGCTTGAACGATAGGCCCCACACCTGCGGATTCCATGATGTCCCGGCGGATGATCCCGCCACTTCGAGGACGGATAGACGCTTGCACCGATCCACCCGTGATGAAGCAGAACAGGATCAATCAGGTTGACGTAGGGGAGGAGTCCATAGCACATAGTTAGATCACTCCGCGATGCTGAGGGCGCACGCTCGCCCCGTTGGGAAGATTGGCGATTTCCTTCAACACTTTTGCCGTGACCGCGAAGTGCTCGCGCACTGGCACAGGTTTGAAGTTCCATTCTTCGAACTTCCCTTCCGCGAAGACCGGCATGACGGCATAGGTATAGCACTGGCCGGATGCTGGAACCTTTCCAGCGGCGTGCAGCTTTTCAACGAGCGTCGGTAGGAACCATTCGGCGGATTTCTCGGAGCCAAGCAACTCCTGAAACTCAGCCAGCGTTTCAGACACCTTCGCAATCTCGCCGGTGCCGGTGTTGAGCCAATAGACCGCTTGCGGAACCCGCGCGGAAGAAGACATCCCCGAAGATGGAAAAGCACGGGCTCGATAGGCGACGACAGCAGCCAAGACCAAGACGACCGGAGCTCGCTAAGAGCCTCGGCATCCGGCGTGCAAGTTAGCGAGTTCCAGGAGACGGCCACGAGTGATCTAACGCCAATTCTCCGACGGAAGCGTCGGGATATGCGGTCGAGTCTGTGCCGGGTGGTAGGAGCGGGTCAAGAAATTTCGCAGTGGGAATCACGACTTGCACTGAGGTCTTGGCGCGGGACGTGGACGATGATGTGGGCATGTCCGTTGATGGAGTAGGGATATGTCTTATCGCGACCGTGGCGTCGGGATAACGGGTGCGTCGGCGATGTCCGCAGCGGGCGGTGGCGGGTCGGCGCCGCGCTTGCTGGACCAGGTGCGCGATCGCATTCGCGTGAAGCACTACAGCCTGAAGACCGAGGCGGCGTATTGCGGCTGGATCCGCCGCTTCATCCTCGCGAACGGCAAGCGCCACCCGCGCGAGATGGGCGGACCCGAGGTCGAGGCGTTTCTTTCGCGGCTCGCGGTCGAGGGTGATGTCGCGGCGTCCACGCAGAACCAGGCCTTGGCGGCCTTGCTGTTCCTGTATCGCGAGGTGCTGGGCGTGCAATTGCCGTGGATGGAATCGGTGGTGCGCGCGAAACGGCCGGCGCGACTGCCGGTGGTGATGAGTGTCGGCGAAGTGCGGCGCGTGCTCGCCGCGCTGGAACCGGCCTATGCGGCGATGATCCGCCTGCTTTACGGCACCGGCATGCGCGTCAGCGAATGCGTGCGCCTGCGCGTGAAGGACATCGACTTCGAGCGCGGCCACATCGTCGTGCGCGACGGCAAGGGCGCGAAGGACCGCATGACGATGCTGCCGCAACAGTTGCGCGAACCGCTGCGAGATGCGGTCGCACGCGCGCTCGCCACGCATGCCGCGGACCTGCGCGACGGCCGTGGCGCGGTGTTCCTGCCGCATGCGCTGGCGCGCAAGTACCCGAACGCGGCACAGGAAACCGGGTGGCAATACGTGTTCCCGGCGGCCTCGCGCAGCATCGACCCGCGCCTGGGCATCGAGCGCCGTCATCATCTCGATCCCGACCTGCTGCAACGCGCCTTCAAGCGCGCCCTGAACAAGGCCGGCATCGATCGTGGCGCCAGTTGCCACACCTTGCGCCACTGCTTCGCCACGCACCTGCTCGAATCCGGTGCCGACATCCGCACCGTGCAGGAACTGCTCGGACACAGCGACCTCGCGACGACGCAGATCTACACGCATGTGCTGAACCGTGGCCCGGCGGGACTGCTGAGCCCGCTCGACCGCGGGTGATGCGATGGATCGCGCGACGGCGCCCGCGACCTTGCCCGTGCCCTATCGCGAACGTGCCCACAGTCGCGCGTATTTTGCGTGGGTGTAGCCGGCGTAAGCGAGATGGAACACCGCGCCTTCGCGACCATCGAGAAAACCGCCGCGCAGCAGATAGTTCTTCAGCAGATAGAACAAAGGGTGCGTGTACAGGTCGAGGAAGCCGGCGCGTTTGCCGAGTGCGGCGCGACCTTCGGCCCAGAGCGCGGCGTAACGCGCGAGCTTGCGGTAGTGCTCGTCGAGATCGCGCACCGGCACGTGTTCGAAACGGACATCGAGGCTGTCGCTGCGACGGCCGTCGAGATCGAGGCGCTCATGCACCGTGTCCGGGCGATAACGCAGCTCACTTCGGAACAGGCGCGGCAACCATTCGCGGCCCCAGCCGCCATGGCGTAGCGGACGTCCGAGGAAGATCGTGCGGCGCGGCAGTTCCCAAGCGTCAGCCGCGGCGATGCGGTCGCTGCGCAGGAACGCATCGAGCTGCGCGAGCGCGTCGGGCTCGAACCATTCGTCGGCATCGAGCAGCAACACCCAGTCGGTGCGCGCCTGCGCGATCGCGGCATTCTTCTGGCCGGCGAAGCCGAGCCAGTCCTGATGCAGGACCTCGGCACCCGCCGCGCGCGCGACTGCAGCCGTGTCATCGCTCGATCCGGAATCGAGCACGACCACGCGCGTGCACACCTGCAGCAGCGACGCGATGCAGCGACCGATGCGATCGGCTTCATTGAGGGCGATGACGACCCCGGTGACGGGCAGGCGCACGGATGAATTCATCGCGGCCGGTACTCGCGCATCTGCGGGTACAGCGGCGTCAGCGTGGCGATGGTGCAGGTCTGCGGGGTGATGTCGTAGGTCGTGTCGAAATCCTCGTAGCTGCGCGCGCGCCAGAGCCGCCCCTCGGGATCGATCACCAGCGAATGTCCGACACCACCCCGGAACACGTGCGATGCATCGGTGCCGCGGTAGTACTCGCAGGTCCACGGACGCTCCGGATGATGCGCGGCGACCCAGGCCGCGATCTCGTGCACGCGCTGCGCGAAGACGTCGGCGCGCAGGGCCGGCGGAAGCCCCAGCACTTCGGCGATCGCCTCGCCCAGCGGCCGTTCGCCCGGCGGAATCGACACACCCGACTGCAGCTGCGCGCACAGCTCGACGGCGTCCGTTGGGATCGTCATGGGTTCGTTCATCGCGGCAGCATCGACGCAGGATTGATCGATGTCAACGCGGGCCGATGCCGGCATTGCCGTGGCGCTGCTAGGCTGAATGTCGATCTTGAACCGGATGCATCCCATGCCCATGCCCCGCCTGTTGCCGCTCGCCGCGGCCGTCGCCCTCGCCGCTTCCGCCACGCACGCCAAGCCGCTGCCGGCCGATCCCGAAGCCTGCTTCCGCGAGGTCACCGCGGTACTCGCCGATGACGCGATGGAAGGCCGCGGAACCGGCACGAAAGGAAACGACAAGGCCGCGCTCGCGATCGCCGAGTGGATGGACGCGCTCGGCCTGGCGGCGCCGACGCAAGGTCGAATGCAGGCGTTCGAGGCGAATACCGGCATCCGCGTCGGCGAACACAACGCGTTGAAGGACGCCGTTTACGCGCAGGACTGGATTCCGCTCGGGTTCTCGAAGTCCGCGGAATTCTCGGGCGAACTGGTGTTCGCGGGTTACGGCATCCGCGCCAAGGATCTGGATTACGACGATTACGCCGGACTCGACGTCAAAGGCAAAGCCGTGCTCGCGCTCCGCTACGAGCCGGGCGAAGCGGACGAGAAGTCGCCGTTCGAGGGCAAGAAGCCGACCCGCTATTCCGATCTGCGCAGCAAGGCCATCCAGGCACGCGAGGCCGGTGCCATCGCGCTGTTGCTGGTCGCACCGCCGCAATCGCCGGACGAGCCCGACAAGTTGCCGCCGCTGAAGACCATGGGCCCGCTGTCCGACGCCGGCATCCCGGTGCTGCAGGTCACGCGCGCCCAGGCCGACCGCTGGCTGCTCGCGAGCGGCACCACGCTCGCGAAGGCGCAGGCCGCGATCGATGCGACCTACCAGCCGGCCTCGTTCGCGCTGAAGGACGCGCGCGCCGAAGGCCGCGTCGACTTGCATCCGGTGATCGCGAAGACGCAGAACGTGGTCGGCGTGTTGCCCGGCCGCGGTGCGCTGGCCGACGAATATGTCGTCGTCGGTGCGCACTTCGATCACCTCGGCTGGGGCGGCCAGGGCAGCTTCAAGCCCGACGTGCGCGCCATCCACAACGGCGCCGACGACAATGCGTCCGGCGTGGCCGGCATGCTGTGCGCGGCGAAGCTGCTCGGCGAACGCGATGGCGAGCCGATGGAGCGGCGTTCGCTGATGTTCGTCGGCTTCTCGGCCGAGGAGATTGGTCTTGGCGGCAGCGCCTGGTTCGTCGAGCACCTGCCGAGCGGGAAGATCGGCGACGTCGCCGCGATGATCAACCTCGACATGGTCGGACGCATGAACGAGCACAAGCTCAATGTGCTCGGCGCCGACAGTTCGACCGCCTGGGACGCGATCGTCGCAGCTGCGAACAAGGCTGCACCGTCGGTGAAGATCACGGCCGGCGGCGACGGTTACGGTCCGAGCGATCATTCGAGTTTCTACGCCGCCGGCGTGCCGGTGGTGCACCTGTTCACCGGCGCGCACGAGCAGTACCACTCGCCCGAGGACGATGCCGCGTTGTTGAACATCGCCGGCGGCGCCGATGTCGCGCGCATCACCGCCGCGCTGGCGGACGGCGTGCGCCGCGGGCCTCGTCCGGACTACGTGCGCACCAGCGCGGCGTCGCCGACCACAGGCGACAGCCGCGGCTACGGCGCCTACTTCGGTTCGGTGCCGGACTATTCGGCGATGGAAGCGACGACCGGCGGCGTCAAGCTCAGCGACGTGCGTCCGAACAGCCCGGCCGAAAAGGGCGGATTGAAAAAGGGCGACGTGATCGTCGGCATGGCCGGCATCACGATCAACAACCTGTACGACATGACCTTCGTGCTGCGCGAGCACAAGCCCGGCGACACCATCGACGTGATCGTGAAGCGCGACGGCGCCGAGGTGACGTTGCGCGCGACGTTGTCGCAGCGCCCGGGCGAAGCGGCCCCGGCCGCGCATCCGCCCACCGGCGCGGCATCGGACCCGAAGGCCGCACCGACCAGCGTCGCGCACGCCAGCTTCGACGTCGGGACCGAGCTGCGCCATCTGCAACTCTGGGAACCGCAGGCCGGCAAGGCGGTGCCGGAACTGATGCGCAAGGACGAACCGCATCTGGCCGAACTGCGTCGCCTGACCTTCGGCGGCGACAACGCCGAAGCCTACTGGTCGCCGGACGGGCGCAAGCTCAGCTTCCAGCGCACGCCACCGGGCGGCGACTGCGACGCGCAATACGTGCTCGATCTCGACAACGGCAAGGCAGAACTGGTGTCCAGCGGCAAAGGCCGCACCACCTGCGGCTACTTCGATTTTCCGGAGGGCGACTCGCTGATCTACGCGACCACCGAAGCAGCCGCGCCGACCTGCCCGGCGAAACCGGATTATTCGCAGGGCTATGTCTGGGCGATCTACGACAGCTTCGACATCGTGCGCCGCGATGCCGGCGGAAGAACGATGCCGATCATCGCCGGCCCTGGCTACGACGCCGAAGCCACCCAGTGCTTCAAGGATGGCCGCATCCTGTTCACCAGCACCCGCAATGGCGACCTCGATCTCTACGTCGCCAATCGCGACGGCGGCGACGTGACGCAGCTGACGAATCTGCCCGGCTACGACGGCGGCGCTTTCTTCACGCCGGACTGTTCGAAGATCATCTGGCGTGCGTCGCGACCCGTGGGTGATGCCCAGGTCGACTACCAGCGTCTGTTGAAGCAAAACCTCGTGCGCCCGAGCCAGCTCGAGATCTTCGTGATGGACGCCGACGGTTCGAACGTGAAACAACTGACGCGACACGGCGTCGGCAGTTTCGCGCCCTATCCGACGCCGGACGGACGCGGTGTCGTCTACGCCACCAACATCGGCGCTGACGCGCGCGAGTTCGACATCCGCTACGTCGGCTTCGACGGCCGCGAAGAACGCATCACGACGGCGCCGAGCTTCGACGGCTTCCCGATGTTCTCGCCGGACGGCAAGTGGCTGGTGTTTGCGAGCAACCGCGCAAACCAGGCAGGCGCCCGCGACACCGACCTCTATATCGCGCGCTGGGTGCCGTGATCAGGGCAAGGCGGGGACGGGCCGCGTCACTCGCCACGCGACGGCCATCGCCAGCAGCAACAACAGCGAGGCCATCAGCATCGGCGCGCCCGGCAGATGCAGGCCGCGCTGCGGACCGATGAAGGCGGCAAAGGTCTGCGTGAACAGGCCGGGGCCGATCATGCCGGCGACGCCCATCAGGCTCGACAGGCCGCCTTGCAGGCGACCTTGTTCATGCGGTTCGAGGTGCGCCGTCATCAAGGACTGCCCGGCCGGTCCGGCCAGACCCCAGAACGCCATCACCGGGATGCCGGCGAGCATCCAGTAACCGCTGGGCGCGATGCCGTAGATCAGGAATCCGGCGACACCGAAGGCCAGGCCGATGACCATGGCCCGGCGTTCGCCGAGCAGCGGCACCAGGCGGCGTGTCAGTCCCGCCTGGACGATGGCCGACGCGATGCCGACCAAGCCGAGCGCGATGCCGACTTCCGTCGGGCCCCAGTGATAGCGATAGGCGGTGTACAGCACGAAGGTGCTCGGCAACACGTAGTGCGCGAGGCTGGACAGGAAATGCACGCTGGCCAGCGGCAGCAACTGGTCGTGGTTCTTCAGCCACAGCAGCGCGCCGAGCGGATTGGCAGTCTTCCAGACGAAGCGCGGCGTGCGCTTTTCCGGCGGCAGCGATTCCGGCAGCACGAACCAGCCGTAGCAGAAGTTCGCGAGGCTCATGCCCGCTGCGACCCAGAACGGCAGGCGCGGATCGATGCCGCCGAGCACGCCGCCCAGCGCCGGCCCGATCACGAAACCGATACCGAAGGCGGCACCGATCATGCCGAAGGCCCCGGCGCGTTTTTCCGCCGGCGTGACATCGGCGATGTAGGCACCGGCGGTGGTGATGCTGGCCGCGGTGATGCCCGAGATCGCGCGTCCGACGAACAGCCAGGACAGCGCCGGCGCCAGCGCCATGAAGATGTAGTCGAGCCCCAGCCCGAGGTTCGACAGCAGCACCACCGGGCGCCGCCCGAAGCGGTCGGACAGGGTGCCGAGCACCGGCGAGAACAGGAACTGCATCGCCGCCCAGAGCATGCCGGCGAAGCCGTAGTAGCGCGCCGCCAGCGCGGTGTCGTTGCCGAGGAAATGCTCGAACAGGTGCGGCAGCACCGGAATGATCATGCCGAGCGCGAGGATGTCCAGCGCCACGGTGATGAAGATGAAGATGAGCGCGGCCTTGCGCACCGGCGCCGGGGCGGATTCGGTCATGGATACCTCGGACAGGCCGGCGAGGCTATCAGCCTGCGGCGTGCATCGCGATGGATGGATGCGCTGCGCCTGCGCTAGCCTTCGTCCATGGGATTCGATGCCGAACTGACGCGCGCCCTGAACAGCGACGACCACGCCGCGCGCGAGCGCCTGCTCGGCCTCGTCCATGAGGACCTGCGCCGCATCGCCCGTGCGGAGCTGGCCCGGCATCGCCGGGGCGAAACCCTGAATACCCAGGCCCTGGTCAACGAGGCCTACCTCAAGCTGTTCGGCCAAAGCGGCGGTGGCGACTACGCCAGTCGCAAGCATTTCTTCGCGACCGCCGCACGGGCGATGCGCCAGATCGTGATCGACTACGCCCGCGCCCGCGTCGCCGAATGCCGCGGTGCCGGCGCCGAACACGTGTCGCTGGACGCCCTCGAAGGCCTGCCGCTGCCGATCGATGCACAGGCCGAGCAACTGGTCGGCATCGACGCCGCATTGTCGAAGCTGGAGGCGCTCGATCCGCGTCTGGCCGAGGTGGTCGAGCTGCGCTTCTTCGCCGGGCTGGAAGTCGAACAGGTGGCCGAACTGCTGGGAGTGTCGACGCCGACGGTGAAGCGCGACACGCGCACGGCCAAGGCCTTCCTCGCCCGCGAACTCGGCAGCGGCGGATGAGCCTGCCACGGCTGTTCCATTCCCGCGCCTGGTGGCGACAACCGTCGGCCACGATGGTGCTGGCCCTGGCCGCCAGCCTGGTGATCTACCCGTTCGCGGACGAGACGCGGGCGCTGCGGCCGCTGGCTCAGGTCCTGGATGTGGCCGTGGTGCTGATGGTCGTGCGCCTGATCCGCGCCCAGGCCGAGATGTGGCGTTCCGGCTGGGTCATCGCGCTGCCGACGGTGTCGCTGCAGCTCGCGCACCTGCTGGGGCCGCAGGCCGGGTTCGAGCTGCCGATGCTGGTCGCGCAGGTCGTGTTCCATGGCTATGCCGCGATCGCCCTGCTCGCCTACGTGCTCGGCGACGAGGTCATCACCCTCGACGAGCTGTTCGCGATCGCCGGTGTCTACGTGCTGCTCGGCCTGCTCTGGGCCAGCGCCTACGCCATCGTCATCCACTACGACGCGCAGGCGATCTTCATCAATCCGTCCAACAATCCGGACGGCACCACCGGGTTCGGCGATCTCGTCTACTACTCGCTGACCACGCTGACCAGCACCGGCTATGGCGAAATCACGCCGGTCAGCCCGGCCGCGCGCGCGCTGGCGATGCTTCAGCAGATCGTCGGCGTGCTCTTCGTCGCCATCCTGATCTCGCGCCTGACCAATCTGTACCGGGCCCCGAAAGCCTGAGGCGTTGGCACTACAATGCGCGCCCCATCGCCAGGAGCCGCCGCATGACCACGATCAGCGAACAGGACATCGACGCCCTCGACCAGTTCCTGCAGGAACGCTGCGAAGACACCAACGGCTTCTTCAGCGTCGAGATGCTGGACGGTTACCTGTGTGCCCTGCACGTCTGCGCGCAGCCGCTTGCGCCCGACCAGTGGCTGCCGCCGATCTGGGGCGAAGGCTTCGAATTCCGCAGCGTCGAGGAACGCGACGCGATGAGCGAACGCGTGCTGTCCCTTTGGGAAGACGTCGGCACCCGCGTCGGCGCGGCGGCCGAAGGTCGCGAAGAGGAATGCATGCCGTTGATCGCGGCTGCACCCGACATGGAGGACATGGATCCGGAGCGCACCGACGAATTCCTCGGACTGGCCTGGGCCATGGGTTTCTCGATCGCGATCGACCTCGCCACGGATGCCTGGGACGAGATGTGCGACCGCATCGAAGGCCTGGGCGAAGACCTCGACCAGATCGATGAATTGATGATGATTGGCACCGAGGACGACAACTCGCCGGCGATCACCCTCGCACGCCGCATGGAAATCCTCGAAATCATCCCCGGGCTGTTGGGCGCGCTGGAAGCGCATCGGCTCGATGGACGCAAGTCGAATTGAAAGCACCCCTCACCCGCCCTTCGGGCACCCTCTCCCCGCTGCGCGGGGCGAGGGATTCAACGACGACGGCGACGCCAGAACCAGCCGCCGATCAGCAACGCGACTACGCCGGCGATCCACGGCGCGTAGTCGCGCACCGCCTGCTTGGCGGCCTGCACGCGCTCGAACTTCAGCCGCTCGCGGGCCCGCTCGAATTCGGGCGCCGGGCAATCGCGCCCGAAATGTGCGCCGAACGGCACCAGCGCCCCGTCCGCGACGTAGCGGCGATACAGCACCTGCGCCGCCTCCGGTTCGCGGTCGATCAGCCAGCCGGTGCCGGTGCACAACATCGCCGCGAATGCCTGCGAACGCGTCGGCACGAAGCTCGCCGCCTGCATCACGTGGTCGGCGGCGACCTGGCGATACTGGAAGCGCGACAGGTACGGCGGCTTAGACGCCGCCAAGCGCTGCGGTTCGTCGGCGCCGATCCACTCGCCTTCGAGTTTCAGGTCGGTCGGTGGCTCCGGAATCCAGTTCCACTCGGCGTCGTAGTGACCGGGATCGCGGCCGTAATTGCCACCCCAGATCTCGAAGTCGGGCTGACCTTCGGTGCCGAGGATTTCCATGCCGGACGCGCGCGCGATCGTCGCCGCCTCGAACCAGGCCTCGGCCCGACCGACGCGGTCGAACCAGAAGCCGCCGCCCTGTGCGCGCCGAAGCGCGGCGGCATAACGCTGCGCTGCGCCACGCGTGTCGTCATCGCGGAAATATGGCAACGCCTCGTCGTACTGGCCGGCACGCATCAGGCGCCGCGCGAACAGGTCGCGCAGCAAGGGTGCGACATCGCCATAGCCGGCGCCCTCGACATCGTCGGCGACCTCGGTCGGTGCCGTTGCCGATGCGGCATGCTTCGCCACGAACGCGCGCAATTCGTCCAGGGTCAGCACCCGATCGGCGACGTATTGCGCGTCCATCCAGTAGTGGCCGCCGGCGGCGTACAGCGCTTCCATCGCCGCGACGTAATCGCCGCGCGCAAGGTTCAGCGTACCGAGTTCGGCATTGACCTGACACTGCGGCTGCAGGACCTCCCATTCGGAACTGACGCCGAATTGTCCGCCCCAGGTTTCTTCAAGCGGGAAGCCGGTCGCGGCCTCGGCATAGGCCTTCGCTGCACCATCGCGATCGCCCTTGCGCAAGGCGAGCTTGGCGCGCACCCAGGCCGAGAGCGGCGAGGCATCCTGCGTCACCAGCCGTTCCGCCAGATCGAAACGCCCGGCGCGATAAGCGACTGCGGCAAGCCGATCCACACCGTCCGTATCGGCTTGCGGTGATGCTTCGATGGCTTCGAGCAGGCCGACGATCGCGCTCGATTCACCGATGCGATAGGGGTCACGCAGGTAGTCGTATTCCGCGCCTTCGAGACCAGGACGATCGGTCACGAGCTCGCCTGACCGTGCGAAGGCATAAGCAACTGCCACGCGCCGCGCCAGCGGATCGGCGATCCAGGCCTTCAGCATCTCGGCGTCACTGAAGGCACTGCGCGTCAGCATCAGCACCGAGTTCGCGCCGGACACCGAACCGGTCGCGGCTTGTTGCAGATACAGGTTCAGCGGCGCGGTTGAATAGGCATCGAGATGCAGCGCCGCTTCCTCGCCGTAACTCGCCACCGCCAGCCCGACCGGATCCGGCGCACCGGCGGCCACACGCTCGCGCACCTTCGCGAACGCCACGGCTGCGGCATCGAGATCGTCGCCGCGTGCGGCGATGCGCGCGAGCATGTACTGCGCCCAGCTGGCGCGACGCGCATCCGCTGCAGTGTTCGCGGCCAGCGCGCGTTCGAAGTGATCGCGCGCGAGGTCCAGCTGATCGTGCTCCCAGGCCACCGCACCGGCAACGTAGTGGCGGAGGTCGTCCGGCAACCCGTCGCCGGCGGCGTAGGCCGCCGCCGCATCGGCCGACTGGCGCATCGCGACGACGCGCTCGTGTTCGCCCGGGTCGAGATCGCGACCCTCGGCTTCGCTGCGCAGTTCGCGCTGCGCGGTCTCCGGTTCCCAGTAGTCCTGCGATTCGTTCGCGACGAAGCGCGCATCCGGCTTCGGCAGCAGGCGCGCGACTTCGACATGGAACGCGCCTTCGGGCAGGTGCGACAACGTGCGGGCGCGATCGTCCAGCACCTCGTTCGGAAAGTCCGGACCGCAAGCCGACGCCGACGAGGCCACGAGCGCGGCGAACAACGCGAGCGACAAACGGTTCCGGTGCATCATGGTGCCGTACTTCCCTGACAGTGGACCCAACCGATGGTGCGCGACGCGCCCGGTTTCAGCAATGGCGGCGCGTTTGAATCGAAGCGCGCGCGTGCCGAATCGAAGCGGTAGCCGGCCACGCCTTCGCCGTCATGGCATCCACGCGGCACCGTGACGGCTGGCGGCGCCAGCACGTCGACCCGCTGGTCGTTGCGCAACACGACATCGACGTTCGGCCCTGTGCCGATGCGCACCCGTTCGGCGCGCAGCGGGCGATGCATGGCCTCGCCGGCAATGACGGCGCGCAGGGTGTCGATCGACCATGCCCGCCGATCCGACACGAGCGGCAACCGGAACCAGACGATGCCGTCGAAACGCGGTGGCGGCGACTCGCGCAGTCGGCGCAAAACGACGGCGACCCGGCGCGGATCGACCACGAGTTCGCGCGCCGCTTCGTCGAAGATCGGCATCGTCGCCGCGTCACTCTCGATCGCGAGGATGCGTCCATCGGTGGCCTGCGACACCCGCGTCGCATACGCCGGCAACGCCACCCGAAACGGCTTCGGCGTGACCTCGGCGTAGGCGCGCATCCAGCGCAGCGCCTGCGCGGCATCGAACAAGCCGTTGCCGGGCTTCGCGACCGCATGCACCTGCAACACGCTGGCATCGACTTCGGCGAGTACATCGGTCAGTGCCGTGCTCTGCAGCCAGTCCGGCAAGGCGGTGATCGACCACTTCGGCACCGCGACACGGGCACGCAGCGTGCGCAACAGCGTCGCGTAGGCGGGCAATTGCGACCGGGCGCAGTCGTGGTCGATCTCGATGCCGGCCACGCCGACGTGGGCCGAACGCGCGGCGGCCTGCGCAGCGCGCAACACCATCGCCACGGCGTCGGGATCGACCCGCGGCGACGCACCCGGCAGCCGCAGCACCAGCACGACCGGACGCTTCGCAGTCGCCAGCGCCGGCCAGTCCACCGCCACCGCGACGGCACCTCGCGCGTCGATCTCGCCGACCAGCACGCGATACGCCGCGAACACGTCGGCTGCATCCGCGACGGTCTGTGCCAGTTCCGGCGTCCAGCGCCGTTGCCAGACGTAGGCTTCGTGGCTGAACGCGCTGGTCG
The DNA here is from genome assembly GCA_016721845.1 of Lysobacterales bacterium. Classification (NCBI taxonomy): domain Bacteria; kingdom Pseudomonadati; phylum Pseudomonadota; class Gammaproteobacteria; order Lysobacterales; species Lysobacterales bacterium. The sequence goes on along the minus strand of JADKHK010000007.1, from coordinate 99,713 downwards.
GCGCAGCCCGGACAAGGCCCGCCGCGAGCATCAGGATCAGGAGGAAACGCATCGCCAGACGCTAGCAGCACCCACCCGCGGCGCGCAGCGGGGTCGCGTGCGGCCGCTGTTAGCATCGGCTCTTTCCTGACCCGGGACCCGACCATGCGCGCCTTGCTGTCACCGCTGTTCGCCTTGCTGCTGGCGCTCCCGGCATTTGCTGCCGCAACCGATGCCGACGAATACGCCGCACGCCGCGCCGAACTGATGCGCCGGATCGGCCCGGACGCGATGCTGATCCTGCGCTCGCCCGCCGCGCAGGTGCGCAATGGCGACGTCGACTGGCCATTTCGCCAGGAAGACAGCCTGCTGTACCTGACCGGCCTCGACAACCCGGATACCACGCTGGTGCTGGTGCCGGGTGAGGACACCCACCGCGAGATCGTCTTCACCCTGGACAGCGATCCGGCCGCCGAACTGTGGACCGGGCGTATCCCGAGCGTCGAGGAGGTGTCCAAGCGCAGCGGCGTGACCGAGGTGGTGTCGGAAACGCGCTTCGAGGACTTCATCCGCGCCGCGATGGAAGGCCGGGCCTGGGGCGATTCCAAGTCCTATCGTTCGTTCGCCACCGCCGGTCTGCCGAACTGGCAGCAGAAGCTGCGCGGCGGAAAGGCCGTGGTCTGGATGATCCTGGAGAACCGCCACTTCGGTGACGACGCGAGCGCCGAGCAGCAATTCGTCGAGCGGCTGCGACGCAGCTATCCGGAACTGCAATTCCGCGATGCCTTCCCGCTGCTGACCGACATGCGCATGGTCAAGAGCCCCTCGGAAATCGCGACCGTGCAGCGCGCGATCGACGCCACCGTCGCCGCGCAGAAGGCCGCGATGCGCCGGGTCAAGAGCGCGACGCACGAGTACCAGGTGCAAGCGACCATCGAATACACCTTCCGCGACCAAGGCGCCTGTTGCTGGGGCTTCCCGTCGATCGTCGCGGCCGGCCGCAACGCCACCACGCTGCATTACGTGACCAACAACGATCCGATTCCCGCCGGCGTCTTGTTGCTCACCGACATCGGCGCCGAGGTCGCGGGTTACACCGCGGACGTCACCCGCACCTATCCGCAGAACGGCCGCTTCAGTCCCGAGCAGCGCGCGATCTACGAGGCGGTGCTGCGCGCCCAGGACGCCACCATCGCGATGATGAAGCCCGGCGCGCACATGCGCGACCTGCACGAGGCGACGATCAGGATCCTCGGCGAGGACCTGCTCCGGCTCGGGCTGGTCAGCCGCAACGAGCGCGACCAGGTACGCATGTATTTCCCGCATGGCCTCGGCCACGACCTCGGCCTGCGCGTGCACGACGTCAACGACCGCACCCATCCGCTGGCAGCGGGCCGCATCGTCACCAGCGAACCCGGCATCTACGTGCGTGCCGCGGATGTCCGCGCCAACCCGGTCTATCTCGCCTTGCCGGAACCGGAACGCGCCGGCATCGATGCGGCGCTGACCCGCTACGCCGACATCGGCGTGCGCATCGAGGACGACATCCTGGTCACCACCGACACACCGACGAACCTGTCGGCCGGCGCACCGCGCACGGTCGCCGACATCGAGGCCTGGATGGCCGGCGACACGCACTGAACCGCATCGGGTCGCTGCAGGCGCATGGCCAAACGCTAGCAACGGGCTTTCCCGGCTCGCGGCCCGGGCGTCGCGCATGGACAATGCGCCACCTTTCCGGAGCCCCGCCATGACCCGCGTGCACAAGCCGATTTCGCTGACCCGTTATCTGATCGAGGAACAACGCGAGAAGGGCGTGATCAGGCCCGACCTGCGCCTGCTGATCGAAGTCGTCGCGCGCGCCTGCAAGACCATCGCGACCCAGATCAACAAGGGCGCGCTCGGCGGCGTGCTCGGCAACGTCGGCTCGATCAACGTGCAGGGCGAGGTGCAGAAGAAACTCGACGTGCTCAGCAACGAGATCCTGCTCGAGGCGAACGAATGGGGCGGGCACCTGGCCGCGATCGCGTCCGAGGAAATGGATGATCCGCATCCGATCCCGCATCGTTATCCGAAGGGCGAGTACCTGCTGGTATTCGATCCGCTCGACGGCTCCTCGAACATCGACGTGAACGTCTCGGTCGGCACCATCTTCTCGGTGCTGAAGGCGCCGGAAGGCGTGACCGAACCGACCCCCGAGGACTTCCTGCAGCCGGGCACGAAGCAGGTCGCGGCCGGCTACACCGTCTACGGCCCGAGCACGGTGCTGGTGTTGACCGTCGGTGATGGCACGCACATGTTCACGCTCGATCGCGAACAGGGCAGCTTCGTGCTGACCGAGATGAACGTGCGCATCCCCGAGGACACCGCCGAGTTCGCGATCAACATGAGCAACATGCGCCATTGGGAGGCGCCGGTGAAGCGCTACATCGACGAATTGCTGGCCGGCAAGACCGGCCCGCGCGGCAAGGACTTCAACATGCGCTGGGTCGCCTCGATGGTCGCCGACGTGCATCGCATCCTGACCCGCGGCGGCGTGTTCATGTATCCGGTCGACGCCAAGTGCCGCGACAAGGGCGGCCGCCTGCGCCTGATGTACGAAGCCAACCCGATGGCCTTCATTGTCGAACAGGCTGGCGGCGCCGCGACCGATGGCCAGATCCGGATCATGGACCGTCTGCCGCGCGGCCTGCACGAGCGCGTGCCGGTGTTCCTCGGTTCGAAGAACGAGGTCGCACGGGTCACGAGTTATCACGGCGGGTGATGCCGCGGCCCGGGATCAATTGAACAGATCCCCATTCAATCGTTGCCGATCGCGCGCCACCTCGACACGACGCACCATTTGCTGGACGTCGGGGCTGGCGTTGATGGCGATCAGCTCGATCTCCGGATGTGCGATCGCGAAGACGCGAAAGACTTCGTCGGCGAATGCCTGGCCAATGGTCGCCACGCCTTTGAAGTCGAACTCCACCATGGCAAATCGATCGACACGCTGCAGCAACCGCTTGGCTTGTGAACGCGACACCAACTGATCATCACCGACGCGTGCCAAAGCCACCGGAACCACCGTTTTGGCGAAGCTGTAGTCGTCTGGCCCTGACGAGAAGCGATCGAAAACCTGCTTCATCGTGCGATCGCTGTCGATCGCGATCTCGATCACCACGGTCGTGCCCGAACGATCAATACCGGTCTCTTCGAGCCAGTCCAGTGGCAAGCCATCCGCGTGATCGAAGACCAGTTCACCCGAGAGGATCTGGAAGCGATCGCACATTCGCGACGTGAAGAAGACACCTTCTCCGGAATGGTTTCGGGGATCGGTGGTGAATTTTCCCTTGGCCAGTTCGAGCAGGGACAGTCGCTCGTCGGGCAATCCCGCATGGCGTGCGATCTTCTTGAAGATGCCGATGCCGTCGTCGTCGATGACGATGCGCGCGCGCAGCAACGACCGGTCGACGAACAGGGTCAGCAATTGACCATCCGAATGATCGATGGCGTTGTTGACCATTTCGGTCACCGCATGCTGACAAATGTCCCGTACATTCGCGGGCAAGCCCGCGAGAAGTGGTGACACGTGTTGTGCCCAAACGAGATCCTCGGCCATGCCCGCGAGCGGCAACTCGACGAGGCGGCGTCGGGCGGTTCCGACACCGTAAACGGGCCGCGTACTGCTGCCTGACCGGGTCAGATAACCGCCTCCGATCAAATGCGACACCCTGGCCAGTACCGTGGGACGCGTCGTGTCGAACTGTTCGGCGACGATTCGGACCACGTCCCGAGGATGGGCTTCGACTCGATCCAACAGCGCCTGCTCCATTTCGAAATGATTCACAGGCACTCACATTCGTTGCCAAATCAGACTGTAAAGCAATCTTCCATGACTATAAAGCACATGGATCACTTTTCCATGATTTGAATTTTAAGTATTTGATTCAAAATGCCTTTGTAATTTCTAGTCAATGCGAAACACCGATCTTGCCGAACATCACGAAAGTGGGTGGAGAGCGACTTCGTGCCGAACTATGCTGGTCCCCGAAATCCTCGGGTACTGCCAATGTCGCGCGTCCTGTGTTGGCTGATGTTGTTGTGCGTCGGACCCCTGTCGGCCGCGTCGATCACCGGTGCGGTCACGGCCAGTGACACCGGCGGCGCCATCGAAACTGCGGAAGTGATCGCGTTCAACGCCTTTGATCCGTCCGAGCACGTGACGACGTTCAGCGGAGCCGATGGCAGTTTCAATCTGACCCTGCCTGCCGGTACCTATGCGCTGATTGCGCAGCACCCCGAATACAGCGCCGAGTTGTACGAAGAGCAGGCCTGCTGCAGCGACTTCTCGCCAGCGACGCCGGTGACGGTCACGCAGGACGAGGTGCGCTCCGGCGTGAACTTCACCCTGGCCCGCGGCGCGAGTATCGCCGGCACGGTGCGGCGGCGCGACGATGCGACGCCCCTCGCGAACGTCGGCGTGCATGCGCTGGCCAATGGCATCGCGGTCGCGGCCACCTCGACCGACGGCAGCGGTGCCTACAGCCTGGCGGTCGCGCCTGGTGACTACGTGATCGAAGCGGTGGGCGACGGCACCCTGTATGACCAGCGTTATCCCGACGCGCAATGCAGCACCGGAAGTTGCCGGGGCGAAGTGCAGACCCTCAGCGTGACCGAAGGCGCCAAACTCGGCGGCATCGATCTGCGGTTGTCACCGCCGGCGCGGCTGAGCGTGCCCTTGCAGAGCGCCGCCACCGGCCAAGCCATCGACGGTCGCGTATCGTGGTGGATCGTCGGCGAGACCGGCGATACGCCGCTGGCCACGGACAGCGTCGGCGGCATCGCGCAGATCGAACTGCTGGGCAGCGGCAGCATCCGCGTCGCTGCCACCAGTCCGGCCTGTGGCGTCGACGCGGCCACCGAGTGCCGCGCCGAACTGCACCCGGATCTGCCCTGCGCGCATCTGGCCTGCAATCCCGATGACGGTGGCGCGATCGCGCTCGCTACCGGCCAGCAGGCGACTCTCGCGCCGTTCGTTCTGGATGCGGGCGCAACGATTGCGGGCCACGTCGACGGTGCCGGCACCCCGTTGGCGGGCGCGACCGTGTCGGTGTATCGCCACGAGGCCGCACGACATGTCGAGCGCGGCGCGCCCGTCGTGACGACTCTCAGCGACGCACAAGGCGCCTATCGCATCGCCGGACTCGATGCCGACCTGCACTACCTGATCGCCGACGCCGCCGACTTCGTGCCGGAGCTGTACGACGATCAGCCGTGCGCCTTCAACGCCTGCGAGATCGACGGCGGCGATGCGGTCACGACGACGCTGGGCGACCTCAGCGCCGACATCGACTTCGACTTGCCCGCTGCCGGAAGCATCGCCGGCACGGTCCACGACGCCGGCACGCAGCAGCCGCTCGCGGGCGTCACCGTACATGCGCATCTCGCCGCCAGCGGCGCCGAGATCCGTTCCGCGCAGAGTGATGACAGCGGCGGCTATTTGCTGTCCGGCCTGCCCGTCGGCGAGTATCGCCTGCGCTTCAGCCGCGCGCAGTTCGCCGGCGAGTTGTACGACGACCAGCCCTGCCCCGGCGACAACTGCGAACTCGCGGCAGGCCAGATCATCCCGGTCCTCGCCGCGACCACGACCGGCGCCATCGATGCCGACCTGGTGCGGACCGATGGCGGCGACGGCAGCACCACGCTGATCTACCTGGATCACTGCAAGCCGGCGGGGTGCACGGTCACGCGCGGCAGCGTGAACGATTCGCGCAGCAACCGCTCGACGATCACCCCGACCGGAGCGCGCTGGCTGGCGCCCTTCAACGGCAGCGACGAGGTCTGGACACAACTGGTGGCCTGCGTGCGCGACGTGATGGGGCCATTCCGCGTGCAGGTGACCGATGTCGATCCAGGCAATGTGCCGCACCATGAAGCGATGATCGCCGGGCTGCCCGGCCAGCTCGGCTTTGGCAACGGTGTCGCCGGCGTGTCGCCGTTCTCCTGCGGCGTGATTGCGAACTCGATCTCGTTCACCTTCGCGAACCTGGCCCCCGACGATGTGCTGGAACTGTGCTGGACCGCCACCCAGGAGATCGCGCACGGCTTCGGCCTGTCGCACGAGATGTACTGCCCGGACAGCATGACCTACCTGAGCGGCTGCGGTTTCAAGCGCTACACCGACGTGCTCGCCGATGTCGGCACCCAGGGCGCGTGCCAGCCGGCGCAGGAATGCCAGTGCGGCATTACCCAGCAGAACGCGCACCAGAGCATGCTCGGCGCCCTCGGGCTGAATCCGAACGTGTTCGGCGACAGTTTCGAGGACGATGGCACGGCGCTGCTGCGCGCCCGACGCGAGCTGTGGGCGCGCCAGCACGGCGCGCAGGCCTTCGGCAGCTGCGCGACCATGGACCAGCCGGCGGACCGGCGCCTGTCACTGCCGCAGCAATAGGACCTTGCTGGTCCGCTCAGCCGAGCATGCGTTTCAGCGTGTCGTCCTTGTCGATGAAGACGCGCTTCAGCACGCCGAGCAGGTGCAGGGCGAGCAGGATCAGGAAGATGTTGGCGCCGATCTCGTGCACTTCGTGCATCTGCTTCGCGAATTCCTTGCCCGGCTCGATGAACTGCGGCAACGAGAACAGGCCGAACACGTCGACGACTTTCTCGCGCGCCTGGCGCCAGAGGATGCCGGAGATCGGCAGGCCCACCATCACCAGATAGAACAGCACGTGCACGGCACCGGCCATGCGATCCGGAAGCGTGGGCGCGCCGCTGCGTCCGGGCGCCTTGTGGGTGAGCCGCCACAGCAGCCGGAACAGGGCCAGCAGCAGCACGATCACGCCCAGCGAGACATGGAAGCGGACGCCGAGCAGATCGTCCCAGTTGCCGGTCGTCCATTGCAGGATCAACAACGCGGCCATGAGCCAATGCAGACTGCGGGCCATGCGGTCCCACACCGGACGAACAGTATTCATCGCAATCTCCTCGGATGGATTTCGGCCGGTCCAGCCTAACCGGACCGACAAGGTCGACCTTGACCGACATCAATCACGATCGTATCCGGCCGGTCGCTCCACCCGCAGTTCCGTCTGGATTCAGCCGCGGCGACCCGGCTATCGTTGCGGTCATGACCACCCAGACCCCGCGCGACCTCGATGCCGCCGCCGAAGCTGCACTCGCCCGACTGATCATCCTGTTGCGCAAGGCCAGCAGCGCCCGCGAGGCGGCGTGGGCGATGAGTTCCGAGGCGATCGCCGCACTCGGACTGGAGGACTGTGTCGTCTATCTGATCGACGCCCAGGGCAGCATGCTGACCCAGGTCGCTGCCTACGGGCCCAAGCTGAAGGCGCCCAAGGTGATCGAGCATCCGATCACGCTGCGCGTCGGCCAGGGCGTGGTCGGTGCCTGTGCGCTGGCGCGCGACGTCGTGCGCATCGACGACACTCGGCGGGACCCGCGCTACGTCATCGACGACGACGAACGCCTGTCGGAGCTGGCGATTCCGCTGCTCCATCACGACCTCCTGCTCGGCGTGCTCGACACTGAACATTCGCAACTCGCGTTCTACACCGACCGCCATGTCCGCGTCCTGCAGCAGATGGCGGGGCTGCTGGCCGAGCGGCTGGCGCAATTGCGCGACGGTGACGCCGGCGGCTGATGAATTTGACGCGGCATGCGACACTCCGCGCGCCTCGCGCCCAACCCGATCCTGGAGTCGCCATGCGTTTCGTGCTCGCCGGCCTGACCGTCCTCTGCCTGATTGCCGCCTTCGTGACCGACAGCCCTGCCATTCTGGGCTTCGGCCTGCTCGGCGCGTTCCTGTTTTCACTGGGTGCGGTGTTCGCTTTCGCCCAGGCACGGATCGATTCCACCCAGCAGCGCGAAGTCTATGTGCCGTCGCCGGAAGAGCGCGAGCTGATGCGCAAGGCGATGGAAAAGCGCAAGCAGGCGGGATCTGCGGCTTCCGCACAGAACGACGGCGACGAAGACTGATCCGGCCATGACCGACACACGCACGTTCCCGCCGATCGCCGGATTCGCCGATGCGCGCAGTATCGACGCCGGACGCGCCGAAGCCGATCGCGCCGCCGCCCGCGACCGCAAGCAGTTCTGGGCACGCGAGGCCACGCAGATCGAGTGGCTGCGCTTTCCGACCGACATCGAGGACGTCAGCTTCGACCTCGATGATTTCCATATCCGCTGGTATGCCGATGGCGAATTGAATGTCGCGCTGAACTGTCTCGACCGCCATCTGGCGACGCGCGCCGACAAGACCGCGATCCTGTTCGAACCGGATGATCCGAACGAGCGTCCGCGCCACATCAGCTACCGCGAACTGCATGCCGATGTGGGGCGGGCCGCCAACGCATTGCGCGCGCTCGGCATCGGCAAGGGCGACCGCGTCACGATCTATCTGCCGATGATTCCCGAAGCCGCGATCGCGATGCTGGCCTGCGCGCGCATCGGTGCGATCCATTCGGTGGTGTTCGGCGGCTTCTCGGCGGAATCGCTGGCAGGGCGCATCAGTGACTGCCAGAGCAAGCTGGTCATCACCGCGGACGAAGGCCTGCGCGGCGGCAAACGGGTCGCGCTCAAGGCCCAGGTCGATATCGCCGTCGCGAAGCGCGAATGCGCCTGCGTCGAGACCGTGCTGGTGGTGCGTCGCACCGGCGCCGACGTGCCGATGCAGTCGCCGCGCGATCGTTGCTGGCAAGACCTGATGCAGGGCCAGAATCCGGTCGCACCGGCCGAGCGCATGCAGGCCGAGGATCCGTTGTTCATCCTCTACACCTCGGGCTCCACCGGCAAGCCCAAGGGCGTGCTGCACAGCAGCGGCGGTTATCTCGTCTACGCGAGCAGCACGATGCGGCGCGTGTTCGACCTGCGCGAGTCCGACGTGTTCTTCTGCACCGCCGATGTCGGCTGGGTCACCGGCCACAGCTACGTCGTCTACGGGCCGCTCGCCAACGGCGCGACCTCGGTGATGTTCGAGGGCGTTCCGAACCATCCCGATCCGGGACGGTTCTGGGATGTCGTCGATCGCCATCAGGTCAGCATCCTCTACACCGCACCCACGGCGATCCGCGCGCTGATGCGCGAGGGCGAGTCGCATGTGCAAGCGCGCAGCCGCGCCAGCCTGCGCCTGCTCGGGTCGGTCGGTGAGCCGATCAATCCGGAAGCCTGGCTCTGGTATCACCGCGTCGTCGGTGATTCGCGCTGTCCGATCGTCGATACCTGGTGGCAGACCGAGACGGGCGGCATCCTGCTCTCGCCGCTGCCGGCCGCGACCCCGCTCAAGCCCGGATCGGCGACGCAGCCGCTGCCCGGCGTGTTCCCCGCCATCGTCGATGCGAACGGTGCGGAGATCCACGGCGCCGGCGAGGGCAATCTGATCCTGCGCCATGCCTGGCCGGGCATGATGCGCTCGGTCTACGGCGATCACGCGCGCTTCATCGAGACGTACTTCAAGACCTATCCCGGCAGCTACTTCACCGGCGACGGCGCACGCCGCGATTCGGATGGCGACTGGTGGATCACCGGGCGCGTCGACGACGTGATCAATGTCAGCGGCCACCGGATCGGTACCGCCGAAGTCGAGAGCGCCTTGGTCAGTCATGCCGCCGTCGCGGAAGCCGCCGTCGTCGGGTATCCGCACGACCTCAAGGGCCAGGGCATCTACGCCTACGTGACGCTGAAGGCCGGCATCGAACCGGACGAGGCGCTGCGCAAGGCGCTGGTGCAGCAGGTGCGCAGCGAGATCGGCCCGACCGCGACGCCCGACTGCATCCAGTGGGCCCCCGGCCTGCCGAAGACCCGCAGCGGCAAGATCATGCGCCGCATCCTGCGCAAGATCGCCGCCAACGAACACGACCAGCTCGGCGACATCTCCACCCTCGCCGACCCGTCCGTCGTCGCGAATCTCGTGGATGGGCGGTTGAATCGGTGAAGCCGTTGCCACGATGACCGGCAATCAGTTCCGTTTCGTCGTGCTCACGGTATTCGCCGTGGCGAACATCGCCGCCGCGTGGTGGTGGGTGCCGCCGTCGTCCGGTCGCGGCGATGCGTTGCTGGTGACTTTGCTGTGCGCACCCACGGTGACGCTGGCGTGGTGGTGGTCGGAACGGCTGGAACGTCCGAAAGGCGAATCGCGCGCACTCGGCGATTTCTTTGCGATGCCGAAGGTGCAGCGCTGGAGTGCGCTCGGTTTGCTGGTCGAGGTCGGTTTCGCGGCGTGGCGCTTGTGGACGGCGCCGGATGCGCCGCGCGATCTCCTGTTGATCACGGTCCCGCTGCCGTTCCTGCCGCCGATATTGACCTGGTGGATCGATCACTGGCGCGCCATCGGCCGGCGCGATGCGACCGAACTCGTGGAGGCACTGCGCATCGCCCGCGAACGTGCGACACGGCGGGCCGGCGCTTGAATCGACCCCCCAGAAGTGGTTAGCTAACCGCCTTAGCTAACCCCTCCGACCGACCATGACCACCGCCTCGATCCACGAAGCCAAGACGCATCTCTCGAAGCTGATCCAGAAGGCGCTGGCGGGCGAGGAAGTGATCATCGCCAATGCCGGCAAGCCGGTGGTGAAACTGGTGCCGGTCGAGCAGCCGGAAAAGAAGATTCGTCAGTTCGGTGGCTGGGAAGGCCAAGTCTGGATGGCCGACGACTTTGACGCGCCACTCGACGACTTCAAGGACTACATGTGAAGTTGCTGCTCGACACTCACGCCCTGATCTGGGCGCTTGAGCAGAATCCGAAGTTGAGCAGCAGGGCATTGGACGCCATGCACGACGCGACGAACCCCGCCTGTTTCAGCATCGCCTCGTTCTGGGAAATTGCGATCAAGCGTTCACTGGCGAAGCTCCAGCTTCCCGAAGACTGGCTGCCGCGCATGTCAACGCAGATGGCGGCCAACGCCATCGAACGCCTCGACATCACGCCGAACCATTGTCGGCGCGTGGAATCGTTGCCGCACCACCACCGCGATCCGTTCGACCGCATGCTGGTCGCGCAGGCGCTGGCGGGAAACCTCACGGTCGTCAGCGCCGATCCGTCCTTCGATGTCTACGGTGTGAATCGGCTCTGGTAGCGACTCAATCGCCGCTCTCCAAATACCGATCCTTCAACTTCACGTAGTGCGTGGCCGAGTAGTACAGCGACTCGACATCGCGGTCGCTGAGCACGCGCACGCGTTTGGCCGGATTGCCGAGCCAGAGTTCGCGTTCGCCGACGGTCTTGCCCGGCGCGATCACCGCACCGGCACCGACGAAACCGTTCTTCTTGATGGTGGCGCCGTCGAGCACGGTGGCATGCATGCCGATCAGGCAGGCGTCCTCGATCACGCAGGCATGCACGATGGCGCCGTGGCCGATGGTCACGTCCGCACCGATAATTGTCGGATAGCCGCCCGGGCGCGTGTATGGACCATCATGGCTGACATGGATGATGCTGCCGTCCTGGACATTGGTGCGCGCACCGATACGAATGTAGTTCACGTCTCCGCGCACCACCACGCCCGGCCACAACGACACGTCATCGCCAAGCTCGACATCGCCGATCAGGTGCGCGCCCTGGTCGACATAAACGCGCTGCCCGAGGCGCGGCAACTGGCCTTGATAGGGACGAATCGGCATACAGATCCTGGCTCGCAAAGCGCGAAGTTTACGGCGTCGCCCCGGCGGCGGGCGTAAACTTCCCGCATTCATCGAGGTGAGCCCATGAACGCGCAACTGCAACCGGTGCCGGCGACCACGCCCCAGCTCCTCGCCGACACGCTCGCAAGGCTCAAGGCCGCGCGCTTGAACCAGCCGCCACCGACCTATGTGCAACGTCGCGACGATCTGAAGCGACTGCGCGCCGCGTTCAAGGCCCGGCTCGATGCGATGAACGCCGCGCTGCAGGCCGACTTCGGCCACCGCTCACGCCACGAATCGACGATCTCGGACGGCTGGACGGTGCTGAAGACCATCGATCAACTGCTGGCGAACCTGAAATCGTGGATGCGTCCGCAGTCGCGCTCGCCGGGCTGGCTGATGCTGCCGGCACGCGCCGAAGTGCGGCCGATGCCGCTCGGTGTGGTCGGCGTGATGGCGCCATGGAATTACCCGGTGAATCTGGCGCTGGTGCCCTTGGCCACCGCGATCGCAGCCGGCAATTCGGTGTACCTGAAACCGAGCGAACACACGCCGCGGTCGAGCGCCTTCCTCGCCGACCTGTTGCGCGACGTGTTCCCGGACACGCAGGTCGCGGTCGCGCTCGGTGGTCCCGAGGTGGCGGCCGCGTTCGCCGCGCTGCCCTTCGACCATCTGCTGTTCACCGGTTCGACCACGGTCGGCCGCAAGATCATGGCTGCGGCGGCACCGAACCTGACCCCGGTGACGCTGGAGCTCGGCGGCAAGTCGCCGACCATCATCGGCGACGATTTCCCGCTCGAACTCGCGGCGGCGCGCATCGCCACCGGCAAGCTCTTCAACGGCGGCCAGACCTGCATCGCGCCCGACTACGTGTTCGTGCCGCGCGCCAAACGCGACGCCTTCGTCGCCGCGTTGCGCGCCGATGTCGCGAAGCGTTTCCCGGATGCAGGCGAACTCGGCGACTACACCCGTGTCATCAATGCCGGCCAATACCGCCGTCTGCGCGGCTATCTCGACGACGCCGCCACGCGCGGCTTGAGCGTGCAGACCTTGCTCGATGTCGATGCCGCGACGTCCGAATCGGAACGCCTGCTGCCACCGACCGTGGTGCTGGAACCGGGCGACGATGCCAAGGTGATGCAGGACGAGATCTTCGGCCCGATCCTGCCCATCATCAGCTACGACCGCATCGACGACGTGATCGCCTACATCAACACCCACGATCGTCCGCTCGCGCTGTACGTGTTCGACTACGACCGCGCCAACGTCGAACGCATCCTGACGCGCTGCATCGCCGGCGGCGTCACCGTCAACGACGCGCTGCTGCAATTCGCCGCCAGCGAACTCCCGTTCGGCGGCGTCGGCCCCAGCGGCATGGGTCACTACCACGCGAAAGAAGGCTTCCTGAATTTCAGCAAGCTGCTGCCGATCGTCTACCAGTCCCGCTACACCGGCTTCGACTTCCTCCTGCGCCCGCCGTACAAAGGCATCGCGGATGCGTTGGTGAAGTTCCTGTCTCGGTGATTTCCTTCCGACGCCAATGACAGACATATGTCTTACAATGGCTGCATGAAGAGGATCAGCAAGCGCGAACTGAACCAGAACACGGCGGGCGTGCTTGATGCCGTGAAGGATGGACGGCCCGTCATCGTGACCGAGCGCGGCGTGGCTCGCTGGCGAATCGAATCGATGGAAGCGTCCGTTGACACGGTCGCGCGGCTGCGCGCCGAAGGACGCATCACACCGGCCAAGGCCAAGCCGGCACCGTGGCCAGCCGCCAAAGCCCGCTACACGCCCGCTCAGGTGAACGCGTTGTTCGCCGAGTCGCGCGGCGACCGCTGATGCGCTGGTACATCGACGCATCGGTCGCGTTGCACGCATTGCTGCCCGGTGGCGATCTGCGGGCGCGCCGTTGGCTCGATGCGGTGACTCAAGCCGGCGATGACGTGTTTTCGTCCATGCTGTTGCATCTGGAGTTGACGCGCGTGCTGCGTCGCGAGGGGCTGGATGTTTCGATGGCCCGCCCGGTACTTGATCGCGTGAATCTGGTGAGCATCGACGACGGCGTGCTTCGTTTCGCTGCAGCGATCGAAGCTCACATCAAATCGCTCGACGCCATCCACCTGGCCACCTGCGCGCTGCTCGGCGCGAACATCCGCATAGTCACCCACGACGCCCAGATGTCCGCCGCTGCCGCAAGCCTCGGCCTCGAAACGATGGATCCGCTCGCGTGATCGCCGATGCGCTGGTGAAGTTCCTGTCGCCAGCGGCGGGAACCCAGACTGCGCAGCAGTTTGGGTGTCCGGTTGACTGTAGTGTTAGCCCCCGGCCTCGACCGCACTGACGCACCCCGGCAAAAGCGGAAGAATGAACTGAGCCCAATGCGAAACGTGCTCCGGTCTGGCATAGCGCAGCCAGAGGTCGTGACCGTCGGGATACGGCGCGGCAACAGCATCGTACTTGGCGAGGTACCACTGCGTGACATGCGGAGAAACGTGCAGTGTTGGATGCGTCTTGGGCGGTTTTTTGAGTGAGGAAATTACGTTGTTTTCAATTCGACGAGCAGACTCTCTTTGTTCCGCGGTGAGGAGGCTTGCAAGGCGCTGCCGGCGCTTAGCACCGGCGCCAACAATGGGCTCGCGCGCGAGTTGAAACTCGACGACAAACTTTGAGCCCGCATAGTCGTCCCAGCCGTCGCGCGAGACCTGGCACCACACCGTGATGTGTAGCTCGCCGTGCGGGCGTGACCAACTCAAGAAGCTGTCGGCGCGCTTAAATCCGGACGCCTTGAACCATGGACCCAGCTCTGACTTAAGCAGCGCGTAAACCTCGGTTGATTTCATGATGGGGCTAACACCAGTTCTCCGACGAAGTCGTCGGACCAATGGATGCAGTCTGGAACTGCTGCCGCGAGGGCGTCAATGGCGGAGGGGGATCAGCCGATGGCGTGGTGCATCGGCACGGCGGCTTCGATTTCGATGCGGAGGTCGTCGCGGCAGACGTCGCCGTGCAGGAGCATGAAGCAGGTGCTGGCGCCGAGTGCGCGTTGCAGGTGGGCGCGGACGAGGCCGGCTTCGGCGGGGTCGCGCAGGTAGACGCGCAGCAGGCCGTCGCGCGCGAGATCGGCGCGGGCGTGGGCGCGGGCGCCGGCGGTGGTGATCAGCGCATCGAGGTTCATCAGGATTTCGTCGAGTTGCGCCAGCGTGTCCGGATGCTGCGAGGCATGGCCAACGATGCTGGCGGTGCCCGAGATCAACAGCAGTGGCGTTTCGCCCGGCACCAGCATCGCGCGCGAGAAACCGGGCGACACCGGACCGTAGTCGCGTGGGTAATCGAAGGCCGGCACCTGGCGCGGATTCTCGATCGCGATGCCAGGCCGTTTCGCGGCCAGCCAGTGAATGTGCAACTGATCGGGCGGAGCGGGCAGACCGATTGCCGTGGCCGCGGCATACCCTTCGGCCGGTGGCTGATCGATCACGCGCGCACGCCCGGCGACGAACTGGCGATAACGCTCGTCGTCGCCCTCACCCGCATTGATCGCGCCGAAGTAATTCCAGATCCGCACGATGTGGGTGAAGCCAAGCCGATGCGACTGCGCCAGCATCAGTCCGTAGGCGTGTTCGGTCGCGGTCGCGAGGTCGCCGCCCTCGTCGAGTTCGAGGGTGCCGAACAGCCAATCGTCATTGTGGCGCAGCGTGAAATGCTGGTGCGACTCGACCCGCGGTGCCTGCGCGACATTCCAGAGCTCGATGCGCGAGCCGCCGACGAGATCACGCAGCGGCAGCACCACGGCCTCGGGATATTTCACGTTCGCGCGGCCGGGCAGCAGGCTGACCAGCGCGGGTTCATCGGCGGCCGCAGACTGCGCCATCGGTCGCAGGCCGTGATCCACTGGGGTTGAGATCGACATGGTCATTGCGGGGCGACACGCCGGAACGCATCGCGGATTGAAGTCAGGGCGATTATCTTAGCGGCTTGACCGAGGACCTTGCTGCATGAGCATGAGCACGAACCCGCCCGATCTCGTCCGAATGCAACAGTGGCTGATGGGCCTGCAAGACGCGATCTGCGCCGACATCGAGCAACTCGATGGCGCAGCACGCTTCCATGAGGACACGTGGCAGCGGGCGGAAGGGGGCGGCGGGCGCACCCGCATCCTGCGCGACGGCGCGGTGTTCGAGCAGGCCGGCATCGGTTTCTCGCGCGTCGAAGGCACGCAGATGCCGCCGAGCGCCACCGCGCATCGCCCCGAACTCGCCGGACAACCGTGGACGGCGATGGGCGTGTCCCTGGTCTTCCACCCGCGCAACCCGCACATCCCGACCACGCACATGAACGTGCGCCTGTTCGCGACCCGCGGCGACCATCCGGCGTGGTGGTTCGGCGGCGGTTTCGACCTGACGCCGTTCTATCCGAATGATGCCGACATCCGCCATTGGCATCAGACCGCGCACGATGCGGTCGCTCCGTTCGGCGATGGCCTGTACGCCGAGTTCAAGGCCTGGTGCGATCGCTACTTCTTCCTCAAGCATCGCGCTGAAACGCGCGGCGTCGGCGGCCTGTTCTTCGATGACCTCCATCGCTTCGACGCCGATACCTGCTTCGCGTTGACGCGTTCGGTCGGCGACGCCTTCATGCGCGCCTATGCCCCGATCGTGCAACGCCGCCGCGACGACGCCTATGGCGAGCGCGAACGCCAGTTCCAGTTGTACCGGCGCGGGCGCTACGTCGAGTTCAACCTGGTGTTCGACCGCGGCACCCTGTTCGGGCTGCAGTCCGGCGGGCGCACCGAATCGATCCTGATGTCGCTGCCGCCGCTGGTGCGCTGGGAATACGGCTATGCGCCCGAACCCGAGTCGGCGGAAGCACGACTCGCTGACTACTTGCGCCCGCGCGACTGGCTGAAGGAACTGCCGCAATGACGATCTTCAAGAAGCAGTTCGATCTCGCCGCCATCGAAGCACACGGCCGGAACACGATGCAGGGCGCGCTGGGCATCCGCATCAGCGAAGTCGGTGATGATTTCCTGCGCGGCACCATGCCCGTCGACCATCGCACCAAGCAGCCCTTCGGTCTGCTGCATGGCGGCGCGTCGGTCGCGCTCGCGGAAACGCTGGGCTCGATGGCCGGCTGGATGTGTCTGCCCGACGATGGCAGTCGCTGTGTCGGTCTGGAAATCAATGCCAATCATCTGAAAGCGATGCGCGACGGCGACGTGACCGGCACCGCACGACCGCTGCATCTCGGCCGCAGCACCCAGGTCTGGGAGATCCGCATCACCGACGCCGACGATGCGCTGGTCTGCATCTCGCGGCTGACGCTGGCCGTGGTCGCTGCACGTTGATGCGATGAACGCGACGCCGTTCGCCGCGCTGTCGCCGGACTTCGTGCTCGATGCGATCGAGGCGCTGGGTTTTGATCCGGACGGGCGCCTGCAGGCGCTGAACAGTTTCGAGAATCGCGTCTACCAGGTCGGCATCGAAGGCGGCGAGCCGTTGATCGCGAAGTTCTACCGGCCCGGTCGCTGGAGCGATGCGGCGATCCGCGAGGAACACGCCTACGCGAACGAACTGGTCGAGGCGGAACTGCCGGTCGTCGCGCCGCTGGTGATCGACGGTGACACCCTGTTCGACTGCGACGGCCAGCGTGTCGCGCTGTTTCCGCGCAAGGGTGGCCGCGCGCCGGAACTGGAAGGCCTCGATGTCGCGCAATGGTTGGGGCGGCTGATCGCGCGCATCCACAGTGTCGGCGCGCGGCGGCCGTTCGCGGCCCGGGGTCGCATCGACGTGGCGTCGCGGGTGGATGCCGCCGCCGCCCATGTGCTTGACGCGCACCTGCTGCCGCCGCAACTGGTCGATCGCTACGAGCGCCTGGTCGATGCCGTGGCCACGCGCCTCGACGATCAGTTCGCCGTCGTCCAGCCCGCGCTACTGCGCCTGCACGGCGACTGCCATCCCGGCAACCTGCTGTGGACCGACGCCGGCCCGCATTTCGTCGACCTCGACGATGCCGCCATGGGTCCGGCGATCCAGGACCTGTGGATGCTGATGGACGGCGGCGCGGCGCAAGGTGCCGCCCTGCTCGAAGGTTATGCCGAATTCCGCGACCTCGATCCCGGCGAACTGTCCCTGGTCGAGCCGCTGCGGATCATGCGCCAGATCCACCACGCCGGCTGGATTTCGGCGCGCTACGACGACCCCGCCTTCCCGCGCGCCTTTCCCTTCGCCGCCGAACCGCGCTGGTGGGAAGAACACTGCGACGACCTGATGCGCTGGCTGGAGTCGGATTGAACGGCATTCGATCAAAGCGATATCTATTGATATCCTTTGATTTCGCTTACGAGGATGCGTCATGGGCATGAACGTCGCCATTCCAAGCCAACTCGAAGAGTTCATCCGTCATCAAGTGCAAAGCGGCCGCTATGGCAACGCCAGCGAAGTCGTGCGCGACGGATTACGTCTGTTGCAGGAACGGGAACTGTCGCGCGTCGGCAAGTTGAACGAACTCAAGGCGCTGATCCAGGCCGGCATCGACAGCGGGCTGGCAGGCGATCTCGACATCGCTGCCCTGAAACAGAAGGCCCGTCAGAAACAGGCCGCGACTCGTGGCCGGCGTTGAGATCAGCCAGGCTGCCGAAGCCGACCTGATCGACATCTGGATGCATATTGCTGCGGGCGATGCGGCCGCAGCCGATCATCAACTCGATCATTTCAGCCACGTGTTTGCACTGCTCGCGAGTCAGCCGCAGATGGGCGTCGATCGGAGCGCTCTCCTTCGACCCGGCGTTCGCTCGTTCGTGGTGGATCGCTATCTGGTGTTCTATTGCTTGTTGGCCAAGCCACGCATTCTGCGCGTGCTGCATGGCGCTCGCGACTGGATGACCATCCTCGACGGAATAGAGCCGACCGTCGAATAGCCCGCATCCACCCCCGTATGGAGCTTTCGCTCCATCAAAGCGCCATCAATCTTGCTTTACATGCAGTGACATTGCGCGAGAATGCCGGGCCGATGAATGCCTCGACGACCAGCCTGGAACCCGCGACGCGCGACTGGAAGCGTCCGCTGCGCTATGTCGTGCGCGTGCCGCTGTTGCTGCTGCACCTGTGCATCGGCCTGCCGATCGTGCTGATGGCCCTGCTGCCGCCGATCGCGCCGATGCGCATCGCATCCGGCGAGCGCATCGACCATCGCATGATCCGCTGGTGGCAGGGCGGGCTGATGCGCGTGTTCGGCTTCCGGCTCAAGCGCGTGGGTGAGCCGCGCCGGGAAGCAACGTTGTTCGTCGCCAACCATTGTTCGTGGCTCGACATCAGCCTGCTGCATTCGCAGCGCGCGGTGTGTTTCGTCGCCAAGTCGGAGATCGCGCACTGGCCGGTGATCGGCTGGCTGGCGAGCCGCGGCGGCACCATCTATCACGAGCGCGGCAGCAATGATTCGCTGACGCGCGTGTCGCAGACCATGGTCGAGCGACTGCAGTCCGGACTGGGCGTCGGCGTATTCCCGGAAGGCGGCACCGGCGAGGTCGACAAGGTGCGGACTTTCCATGCGCGCATTTTCCAGACCTGTTACGACGCCAACGTGCCGGCGCAGCCAGTGGCGCTGCGATATGTGCGCGGCGGCCATGCGGCGAAGGCCGTCGCCTTCCGCGGCAAGGAGGCCTTCTTCCCGAACGTCCTGCGCCTGCTCGGCGAACCGGCGACGATCGCCGAAGTGCATTTCCTCGATCCGGTGCCGCTGGCCACCGAGGGCGGCCGCAAGCGCATGGCCGAGGCGGCGCGGCGCGCCATCATCGTCGCGCTCGGCTTCGAGTCGCCGCCGCCGCTGCGTGCGAAAAGCGTCGATGCAACGGACGATCTCGACCCGATCGCGGAAGCCGATGTCCCCGTCTGAATTCAAGCCGCGCGGGTTGTTCCGCAATCCGCATGTGCAATCGATCCTCGCCTCCAGCCCGGTGCGGCGCTGGAAATTCCGCGAACGCCATCGCCTGCTGGAGGCGCGCTCGCGGGAATGGATCCTCGACTGCGGCGACGGCGTGCGCCTGCAGGGGTTCCATGCCGCCCAGAACCTCCGGCCGCAAGCGCGCGGCCTGGTCGTGCTGCTGCATGGCTGGGAAGGGTCGGCGCGTTCGAGCTACCTGCTCAATGTCGGGGCCCGCCTGCTCGGCGAAGGCTATGACGTGTTCCGCCTGAACCTGCGCGACCACGGCGATACCCATCATCTGAACGAAGCGGTGTTCCATTCCTGCCGCATCGACGAAGTGGTCGGCGCCGTGGCCGAGATCGCGCGCCTGTTTCCGGCGCGCCCGCTGGCGATCGCCGGCTTCTCGCTGGGCGGCAATTTCGCGTTGCGCGTGGCCTTGCGGGCACCGGAGCGTGGCATCGAGCTGGCCCGGGTCGTGGCGGTGTGTCCGGCGATCCGGCCGATCCACATCCTCGACGCGCTCGAGCGCCGTCGTCTCTACCACGACTACTTCATGCGCAAGTGGCGCGATTCCCTGCGCCGCAAGCAGCGCCTGTTCCCCGAGCGCTATCCGCTCGGTCCGGACATCTACAAGCTCGACATGCGCGGCTTGACCCAGGAGCTGATCCTGCGCGAGACGAACTTCGGCACGATCGAGGCGTATTTCGACGGCTATGCGATCCACGAGGGCCGACTGGCTGCGCTGAGGGTGCCAGGCGCGATCCTGATGGCCGCGGATGACCCGATCATTCCCGTCGAGGATTTCACCACCCTGCAGTTGCCGGCCCAGGTCCACCTCGACCTGACCGAATACGGCGGCCACTGCGGCTTCATCAGCGACTGGTCGTTGCACAGCTGGGCCGAGGACTATCTGGTCGCGCAACTCGGCGACCGCGACGCCTGATCGCCCTCGCAGCGGCCTGACCCGCTGGAGCACTGGGCTATGATCGGCGTGTCATGGCCACGGGAGCCCCGCGTGTCGAACGCCTCTGGACCGTCAAGCGCCGACGAACTGGTCGCGTCGTTCTACGAAGAGCTCAAGCAGATCGCCCGCAAGCAGCGCCGCGGCGAACCGGACACGACCAACACCACGGTACTGGTGCACGAGCTGTACCTGCAGATCGCCGGTCGCAACGCGCTTCATTTCGAGAAACCGGTGCAGTTCTACGCCTATGCCGCGCAGGCGATGCGGCACCTGCTGGTAGACCGCGCCCGTGCCCGAGGTCGCATCAAGGCCGGTGGCGAGCACGAGCGGGTCACGCTCGACGAGTCGATTCCGGACGCGGTGCACCTGCTCTCGGCGCAGGCGCTCGAACTGGATTCGGCGCTGACCCGCCTGGAACGGATCGATGCGCGCGCTGCGCAACTGGTCGAGCTGCATTTCTTCGGTGGCCAGTCCTTCGACCGCATCGCCGAACTGCTCGGCGCCTCGCGGCGGACGATCTTTCGCGACTGGGAGTTCGCCCGCGCGTTCCTGTTGCGGGAATTGCGCGGTGACACTCCCGGGCCCTGAATCGCGCTCTACCGGTCATGACACCTCCCGCGCCCGAGTATTCGACCTCACCGAGCCTGCGCACCTGGTTCGACGCCGCACTGCAGCAACCGGCGCCGGAGCGAACCCGCTGGCTGGCAGCGAACTGCCCGGACGCGACCCTGCGCGAGGCGGTCGGCGAACTGCTGAATGCCCATGGCAGCGACGACGCGCCCTGGGCCCATCCGATCGGCGACTGGTTCCTGGCGATGGACGACGAAACCCTGCCGGCGGACGCGATACCGGAAGCGATGATCGGACGCACGATCGCGGACTACCGCCTGCTGCGCCAGATCGGCAGCGGCGGCATGGCGACGGTGTTCCTGGCCGAACGCCAGCACGCCGATTTCGAGCAGCGTGTCGCGATCAAGATCCTGCGTCACAACGTGCTCTCGGCATCGGAACTGCGCATGTTCCGGCGCGAGCGCCAATTGCTGGCGGCGCTCGATCACCCCAACATTGCCCGCCTCATCGACGGTGGCGTGACCACGCAGGGACTGCCCTACCTCGTGCTCGAATATGTCGACGGCGTGCCGATCACCCAGTATTGCCGGGACCAGCGCACGTCCCTGCGGGAACGGGTGCGACTGGCCGGCGACGTCTGTCGCGCGGTCGAGCATGCCCACCGCGCCATGATCGTGCACCGCGACATCAAGCCGGCAAACGTCCTGGTCACCGCCGAGGGCGTGGTCAAGCTGCTCGATTTCGGCGTCGCCAAGCTGCTCCAGGCCGACAACTACCGGACCCAGACCGTCGATGCGTTCATGACGCCGGAATACGCCGCACCCGAGCAGGTGCGTCGCGGCGGCGATTCGCCAGCGCTGGACGTGTATGCCCTGGGCGTGGTGTTGCACGAACTGATCCTCGGGGTGCGGCCGGAACGCCATTCGCCGATGCGGCCGTCCCGGCTGATCACGCCATCGACCGCGACGGTGGCCGATCCGTCGACGCTGCGACGGTTTCTCGCTGGCGATCTCGACAACATCCTCGAACGCGCGCTGCAGCCCGATCCGCTGCTGCGGTATCGCAACGCCGGCGAACTCGCCGATGACCTGCAGCGCTTCCTCGACGGTGATCCGGTGCTCGCGCATCCGCCGTCCACCTGGTATCGCACCAAGAAGTTCGTGCTCCGGCATCGCGGTGCGGTCGGTGTCAGTGCCGTGCTGGTCGT
Source organism: Lysobacterales bacterium (assembly GCA_016721845.1). Classification (NCBI taxonomy): domain Bacteria; kingdom Pseudomonadati; phylum Pseudomonadota; class Gammaproteobacteria; order Lysobacterales; species Lysobacterales bacterium. Next base: position 77,460 of record JADKHK010000007.1, on the reverse strand, counting down.
GGCGGTGCTGGCGAGTCTCGGCCTCGCCGCGTGGCAGGGCGTCGAGGCACGCCGTCAAGCCGAGCAGGCCGAACAGGCGCGTGCGCGCGCCGAGACCGAGGCCGATCGCGCCAATGCCGTCGTCCGCTATGTGCTCGGACTGTTCGATGCGGCGCAGGAAGTGGCACCGGAACGGGATCGGCTGTCGCCGACGCAGTTGCTCGATGTCGCGGAGCAGACGCTGGTGCGCGATGCCACCTTGCCACCGCTGACCCAGGCCCGGCTATGGGAATCGCTGGCACGCATCAGCGATTCGCTGAGTCGCTTCGATCGTGCGCAAGGCCAGTTCCGCAAGGCGCTGGACCTGCTCGCGCCGCTGCGCGGGCGCGAAGCCGATGACGCGCGCACCGGCGTGACCGTCGGACTGGCGCAATCCCTGTTGCGGACCGGCCTCGCGCGCGACGCGCGGACGCTGCTGGACGCACGGGTCGACGCGAATGCCATCGCCGATCCGGGCTTGCGCTATCAGGCTCGGCAAATCCTGACCGAAGTCGCGTTCGAGCTCGGCGAACCGGACCTGGCGCTCGCGCAGGCGCGAGCAGCCGCCAGTGATGGTGCGTTGGCCTTCGCCACGGACAGTCGCGACCGCCTGTTCGCGGATCTGCTGCCGGCGCGCACCTTGGCCCTGCTCGGTCGCCACACGGACGCACTGCCGTTACTGCAGCAGGGGCGAGCGCGCTGGCTCCAACTCGGGTTGCCGCCCGACATCGAGTTCGTGAATCTCGAATCTGCGATTGCGGTCGGCCTGTTCCAGACCGGTGAGCCGGATGCCGGCCTGGCAATGATCGACCAGGCGATTGTCGATGTGCGCGCGATCCACGGCGGCCCCAGTGTCAGCGAAGTCGGGCTGCTCGAAAATGCGGCAAGCATGCGCTTTTCGCGTGGCTGGGTTGCGCCGGCCCTGGATCAGGTGGGTCGCGCCATCGCCGCGGCCAGGGAGATCTATCCGGCCGGCAGTGCCGCACTGATCTCGCTGGAACTGACCGCCGCGACCTTTGCGGCACGCGGCGCGCCACCCGACGCCGCCATCGGCCGCTACGAAGCGGTCAAGACGATGTGCGCGGCACACCCGAACGCGAGCAAGCTCGGCGACTGCGGCCGCGTGCACAGCAACCTCGCGAACCTGCTGACACGACTCGACCGACTGGACGACGCGGCACGCGAACTCGATCTCGCCGACACCCATCAGCGGGCGCTCTACGGCGAACACAGCGTCGAAGTCGGTTCGGTCGCCGTGTCGCGCGGCAACGTGTTCGCCCGCCGCGGTCAATGGCCGGCCGCGCTCGTGGCCTACGATTTGGCGCTGCGCAATTACGAGCGGGCCGGCCTCAACGACCAGCGCCGCGGCCGCCTGCTGCTCGGCCGCGCGCAGGCGCAGTATGCGCTTCAGCAGATCGACGCCGCGCAGGGCAGCATCCTTGCCGCGAGCGACAATCTCGACCGCTATCTGGCCAACGACCATCGCACCCGTGCCGAAGCCAAGGCCTGGCTGGCGATCATCATGGCTGCGAACGCACAGGCCGACACTGCGGCGCAAGCCGCGCGCGAGGCCAGAGCCCTGGATCCCGACATCGCACGCCGACTGACTACGCCCGGCCAGGCGGCATTCCGCAAGCTGGCACCCTGATGCCCCGGACACCCGCCGCAGTGCTTGCGAACGCGGTCCAAAACCCCGACGATCGCGCCAGGCAAGGGGTTCGGACGATGTCATCGAGACTGACCTTCCTTGAAGTCCTGCTGCAGGGATATCTCGCGGCGAAGGGCCGGATGAACCTGGTCCAGGTCGGCGCCAATGACGGCAGGATCAACGATCCGATCCATGCCTTCGTGATGCGCAATCGCGCGCTCACCCGCATCCTGCTGATCGAACCCCAGCCCGAGATCATTCCGTTCCTGAGGCAGAATTACGCGGCGCATCCGGATGCCCTGGTCCATCAAGGTGCCATCGGCTTCGAAGACAGCCTGCGCCTGTTCAGGGTCAAACCGACGTTGTGGGCTGCGTACGACCCGCCCTACATGAAAGACGCGCCGGCGTACCGCGTCCCGAGCGGATTCACCTCGTCGTCGATCGAGCATGTCCGCCGCCACGCCGAAGGCAATTTCCGCATCGATGCACCACTGGACGATTGCATCGAAGCGCTCCGAGTGCCGTGTTCGGGCTTGCATGCACTGATCTCGCGACTCTCCTGGACGCAGGACATCGACGTGCTGCAGATCGATGCGGAAGGCGCCGACGACGAGGTCATCTACGCGTCGGATACGGAACGCCTCCGGCCACGCGTGATCAATTTCGAACGACGCCATCTGAGCGACGAGCGGCAGCGCAAGCTCGAAGCGTTCCTGTCCGGACAGGGCTACGCGATCCTGAACTGGAGCGATTCGGATTCCACGGCGATCCTGCACGGCTGACGATTCCAACCCGGTTGGCACTGTTTCATCTCAAACCTCGCTTGGACGGACAAGGAGGGCCGATGCGTCGGCGCTCGTGAACCGGACCGGGGTGGAAGATGCGAAGCAATCGTTCGAGTGGGAGTGCGCGCTGGATGCTGGCGCTGTTGTCGGCGACGCTGTCACTGATGGTGTCGGCACAGTCGTGGGTGAACACCGCGGTGAGCCGGGTCCAGGCCGGCGACGCGGCGAACGCGAGCAGCGGCGTGCCGAAGATCAGTCCGTCGGACGGACGCTACATCGCGTTCAACAGCGGGGCCGACAATCTCGTGGTCGGGCAAGTCGATGCATCCGAGACCGATGTCTTCCTGCTCGATCGCCAGACCCAGGCGATGACCCTGGTCTCGCACGCGGCCGACAATCCGCTGCGGTCGAGTTCGCCCGGCTTCTCGCAGGTCAAGGCCATCGCCAATCAGGGCGTGGTGCTGTTCGACTCGACCGCGCCGCACCTGATTGCCGGCGAGAGCGCCGGCTATGTCGCCAACAGTTTCCTGCACTTCCCGAGCGACGGCAGCAATCGCCTGATCTCGCATGCCGTCGGAGACAGCATGCGCTCGAACGGCGAATGCCGTGGCCGAGCGTTCGACCAGAGCGCGCAGTTCGCGGTGATCGCGTGTACCTCGACCAACCTGCAGGCCGGCATCACCGACAACAACGGACAGCACGATCTTTATCTGTATCGTGCCGGCTGGAACGACAACACCCTGATCACCCACACCGGCGCCAGCCTGAACACCGCAGCCGACGTCGGCGTCGATGCGTTCAATGGGCAGGTCATGGTCACCGGCTTCGGCCATTTCGTCGCCTTCAGCAGCCGCGCCAGCAACCTCGTCGCCGGTCAAAGCGACAGCAACAACGCCGAGGACGTCTTTCTTTACGAGACGCAGACCGGCGCGCTGCGACTGGTCTCGCACATCGCCGGCAACCTCGCCGCCAGCGGCGCCGCGGGCGCGACCCTGGTTGCGGTCGACGACAACCACGTGATCTTCAACAGCAGCAATGCCAATCACATCGTGGGCGGCACCGACACGAACGGCAGCAGCGACGTGTTCAGCTACGAGATCGCGAGCGGCGCCATCACGCTGATCTCGCATGCCGGCGGCGCACCGCTGACGGCCGCGAACGGCAGCTCGTCCGCCGCATCCGGATCGTCGACGCGTGTCGTGCTGTTCGATACCACGGCCAGCAACATCAGCAACGCCTTCACCGGTGCGGCCAGCCGCGACGTGCTGCTCTGGTATCGCGATTCCGGCCTGTTCCAGCTGGTATCGCATGCGCCCGGCGCACCGCTGGCGCGCGCGAACGCCGCAGCCAGGGCGGTGGCCGGCACCCCCACCTCGAACCGCGTGGTGTTCGAGTCGGCCGCGACCAATCTCGTCGCCGGCTACTTTCCGGCGCTGACCAATGCCAGCAACCTGTACGTGTTCGACATGAACAGCTCGAGCAATACGCTGCTCACGCACGCGCAGGCGCAGCCGACGCTGGGCAGCGCGCGCGCCGCGGAAGCGCAGTCGGTGCAGTTCGACTGGAGTGGCGACCACCTCGTGTTCGCCACCTGGGCGGGCGACCTCTCGCCGAGCAGCGACGGCAATGCGGTGCCGGATGTCTACGTCTACAACACGCCCGGCAACAGTTCGAGTCTGGTCAGCCGGGCCGCGTTCGCGCGCGCAGCGAGTGCCGATCGGGCGACGACGCCGGTGGGTCTGTCTGCGAATGGCCGCTACCTGTTGCAGCAGAGTCACGCCGCCAACCTCGGCGTCGACCAGATCGAATCCGACCTCGACAACGACGCCGACGTGTTCGTGTTCGATGCCGACAGCGGCAGCCAGACCCTGATCAGCTACGCGATCCAGGGCTTCGACGTGCTCTCAAACGTACCCGCCAACGCGGCATCGACCGCGAAGGCGCTCAGCCGCGACGGTCGTTGGGTGCTGTTCGCGTCGGCTGCGACCAATCTGCTGGCGTTCCAGAACGACAGCAATGCCGCCGTCGATGTCTTCCTGCGCGACGCCGTCGGCGGCGGCATCAGCCTGGTCTCGCACGCCAGCAGCGGCACCAACGTGGCCGGCAATGCCGCCGCGACACCGACAGCGGTCTCCGCCGACGGTCGCTACGTGTTGTACGAGAGCAATGCCACCAATCTGGTGGCCGGCATCACCGACGGCAACGCCGGCAGCGACGTGTTCCTGTTCGACCGCGACAACAACGTCTCGATCCTGGTGTCGAAGGCGAATGCGGCAACGACCACCGGCAACGACACCTCACGTGCAACCGCGCTGAGCCCGGACGGTCGCTACGTGCTGTACCAGAGCCGCGCGACCAACCTGATCGCCGGCTTCGTCAACCTCAACGCCGGCGGCGACGACGTCTATCTGTACGACCGCACCACCGCGACCAGCCGACTGGTCTCGCGCGAATTCGGCAGCACGGTGCGCGGCGCGAACGCCGCCGCGACGGCGGTCGCGCTCAGCGACAGCGGCGATCGCATCGTCTACTACACCTCCGCCGGGAACTTGATCGGCACCGGCGTCAGCAATGGCCAGAGCCAGGCGTTCGTTCATCAGATTTCGACCTCCACGACGCGGCTGATCTCGCATTCGATCAGCTCGGAGACGGACCTCGCCGATGGCTTCTCGGTGCCGCTGGCGATCAGCGGCGATGGCAGCGCGGTGTTGTTCTCGAGCACGGGCAGCACGCTGGTGAACGGCTTCATCGATGGCAACGGCGCCGCCGCCGACGTCTACTGGCACGACACCGCAACGCGTTCGAACACATTGTTCTCGCGCAGTCACCTGGCGGCAACGCGGGGATCGAACCGCGAATGGTTCAATCTCGGCATCAATGCAGACGCCTCGCGGGTGGTGTTCGCGACATTGGCCGGGGATGTGATCAGCGGCATCAACGGCGGCAGCTTCTTCCAGCAGGTCTACCAGTACGACCGTGCCGGCGCGGGCATGAGCCTGGTCTCGCATCGTGCCGGCAGCACGCTGGAAGCCAACCACAACAGTTCGAATCCGGCGATGAGCGCCAGCGGCGATCGCGTCGCATTCGCCAGCATCGCGACCAACGTGGTGTCGTGGAACGACGCCAATGCAGCCTACGACACCTTCCTGGCGCAACGCAGCAGCGGCTTCCAGATCACGCCGGTGGTCACCGGCATTGGCACGCTGAATCCGGGCGGCGTGCAGACCGTGGCGGCCGGTGCCACGCTCGTGTTCACGCTGGCGCCCGGGGTCGGCCAGCAGATTGCATCGGCCAGCGGCTGCGGTGGCGCCCTCGTCGGCAACCAGTACACGACTGCGCCGGCGACCGCCGACTGCACCGTGACCGTCGCGTTCTCGCCGCTGCAGTTCACGCTGAACTACGTCGCGGATGTGCACGGTTCGATCGGTGGCAATGCACAGCAGACCGTCGACTATGCCGGCAGCGGCACCGAGGTGCAGGCGATCGCCGACGTCGGTTACCAGTTCGACCACTGGAGCGATCAGCGGCCGGGAGCCAGTCGGACCGATGCAAACATCAGCGCGAACCTCAGCGTGACCGCGTTCTTCACGATCCAGCGCTTCAACCTGCTGTATTCGGCCGGCCCCGGCGGCAGCATCGATGGTCAGCCGGTCCGGCTCTTTACGGTCGACTATGGCGCCGATGGCCCGACGGTGACGGCCATCCCCGATCCCGGAAAGATCTTCGTGGCCTGGTCCGACGGCGTGCTGACCGCCCAGCGCAGCGATCTCGATGTCGGCGCGCACATCAACGTGCAGGCGCAGTTCGCAGAGACCACGCTACTCACGGTGACGCCGACCATCGGCGCGAACGGCCGTGCCACCCCGAACACGCCGCAATCGGTCGCGCCCGGCGGCACGACCTTCTTCGACCTGGAGCCGAACCCGGGCTATCGCATCGGCGCGGTCAGCGGCTGCAATGGCACCCTGGTCGGGAGTCGCTACACGACCGGCGCGGTGAATCAGAGCTGCAGCGTGAGCATCGGCTTCAATCGCATCCCGGTGGCGCAGAACGGCAGCCTCGATGCGATCGAGGACGGCGGCAGCTACGGGGGTGTGCTGGTCGCCAACGACGACGATCCGTACACCATCATCACCGTGACCCCGCCGACCAAGGGATCGCTGATCGTGCAAGCGGGCGGCCAGTACTTCTACGCGCCGAATGCCGATGCCAACGGCAGCGATAGCTTCACCTTCAAGATCAACGACGGCGTGCAGGATTCGAACGTCGCGACGGTCAACATCGTGATCGCGGCGGTCAACGACAAGCCGAGCTTCGTGCTGAATCCGGCGATCGTGCCCGAGCACGCCGCCGGCAGCAGCGGCGCGCAGATGCGCAATGGCGTGCTCGGATCGGTCGACTTCGGTCCTCCCGACGAGGATGCGAGCCAGACCATCGCCAGTGTCCAGGCATTCGAGATCTTCGATCCCGCCAATATTCTGTCGGCCGTCGGCATCAACACCGCCGGCACACTCGGTTACACGCTCACCGGCAACGCCGGGCTGGCGCGCGTCAATGTCACGGTGGTCGACTCCGGTGGCAACGCCAATGGCGGCACGGCAAGCTCCGATCCGCAGATGCTGACGATCAGCGTGCGCAATGCGAGCGACTTGCAAGTCAGCGACAGCAATGGTGCGGCCAGCGTGGCGCCGGGGCAGGCCGTCGTCTACGAGGTGCTGGTGGCGAATGCCGGGCCCTATGCCGTCAGCGGCGCCTTGCTGGACGTGCCCGTGCCGGCCGGATTGTCCGGCGTGTTGTGGAGTTGCAACAGCCTCCAGCTGGCGAACTGCCCGCAGGCCGGTGGCAGCGGCGACATCAACGACCTGGCGCTGGACCTGGCGAGCGGTGGCGCGCTGCGCTTCCTCGTCACCGGCAACATCTCCGCGGCGATCGGCGCCACGGTGCAACATGGCGCCACGATCAGCGTGGTCGGCGCGATGTCCGAGATCGACCCCGGCAACAATGCCGCCACCGACAGCGACCCGGTCGTCGCACCCGGCAATCTGATCCACCGCGACGGTTTCGAACAAGGTGGTGCCCTGACCGTGCCGCTGCAACCCGGCAGCACGCTCTACCCGTCGAACGAGGGCGCAGAAGCTGCGCCCTGAATCGCAAACGTGTCAGGTCAGGCCCAGGTGAGCGTCGCCATGTAGCCGACGCCGACCACCAGCACGACCGCGCCGCTACTGAGGAAGCCCCAGCGCACCTTGGTCTTGAAGACCAGCGCGAGGCCGCCGAAGAACAGCGAGATGGTGAGGATCACTGCGGCGAGCGAGAACTTGTCGCCGATCTCGTTGGCCACGCGCGCCTTTTCGAAGCGCTCTTTTGCGGCCGCGAACTCTTCGCTGCTGGGGGCGAACAGCTTTTCGACGTAGTCCTCGCCCAGATCGATGTTCAGGGCTTTTTCGAGCGCATCGACGGGCAGGTTCCATCCCGCTTCGCCGGTTTCTGGGTCTGCCTCGGGGACCGGCAGTTCGAGGCCCTGGTAGGCGTGCTCGGTCAGTTGCGAGGTGTACAGCCAGCTGGCCATTTCCTGCAGGCGCGTGGCACGCGCCGCGTCATCGATCTCGCTGGCTTCCCAGATCATCTCCTTGGCGCGCACGTCGACCTGCGCGTCCTGGATGTAGGAGGTCAATTCATCGTTGAAGGTCGCTGCGGCTTCGGTCGTCATCGACGAGGACTCCCCGTAGCCCTCGACGCTGGCACCGCCCCACAGGCCCGACTGGTAACCCGCCACGGCCGATGCGACCGCACCGAGACCGAGCAGGATCGCGGCAGCGAGTTCAAACGGATCGAATGGTTTTCCAGCTTCGTTTTCGGCCATGACGACATATCCCCCAAGGATTGGATTGAACGCGTGCATCGGCGATGCACCTGGCCCGAGCGTAGTGTTGACGCCCGGGCGGCCGAAAGCCCGCTGCGGCGACCCGGCCCAAAGTTCACACTTGACCGAAGCAATCGGCCGGCACCCACGCCGACCGGCGCGGTGGCAGAATCGACCGGCTGACCACCGCCGCGGATCGATCAATGCCCTTGCGACCAACCGGACACCGCGCTGTACGCCCCAGGCCGGGCCGGCTCGTCGCATTGTTCCTGCTGTCGGGGTGCGTCTCATCGCTGGTGCATGCGGCGCTGGCGGATTCGAAACGGCATCCGCTGGAGCTGGAAGCGCTGTCCGAACCGGATCGGGTGCTCGCCCAGTTGCCGGCACTGATCGCCGACGCGGATGCGCGCGGTCAGGCCGAGGAACTGGCGCGGCTCGAACTGGCGCGCGCGAACGCCTGTCGCGTGATCGCCGACTGGTCGTGCCAGCGTGACGCCGCGGCCGCGGCCACCGTCGCGGCCCGCAAGGCCGGTGCCGACCATCTCGGCGTACGTGGCCTGATCGCCGAGGCGCGAGCACGCATCGCGATGCAGGATTTCAGCAATGGCGAGCGTCGGCTCGGCGCGGCCGAGGCGATCCTCGCGCAACATCCGGATGGCGGCTTGCTCGCCGATGTCATGCTGGCGTATTCATCGATGGCCCTGCAGCTCGGCCGGCACAGCCTGATGCGCGACTATGCCCAGCGAGGGCTCGATGCACTCGGCGACCAGGGTGCGGCGGTGGTGCGCGCACGGCTGCTGCGCAATCTCGGCCGCGCCGAGCTCGAACTCGGCCACCCCGAGGTGGCGCGCACGGCGATGTTGCAGGCCGCCGCGGTCGCCGCACCACTCGACGACCCCAAGCTGAGTTCGGAACTGGACCTCGAACTGGCCCGTATCGCACGCAATTCCAGCGACGTCAGCGAGCAGCGCGCGGCCGGCGAGCGCGTGCTCGCGCTCGCGAACCGTCTCGGCAATCCGCAGATCGCGGCGCTCGGCCACGAGGTCCTCGGCCTCGCCGCGCGCGACACCGGCGACCTCGCCGTCGCCGAAGCCGAACTGCGCGCCGCGACCAGCGGTTTCGACACGCTTTCGATGCAGACCGAACAGCGCCGGGCCCTGCGCGAATTGTTGCGGACGCTCCTGCAACGCCAGCCGGACCGCCGCGACGCCGCGCCATTGATGTTGCAGTTGATGGCGCTCGACGAGGCCATGGATCGCCGCGACCGGGCCATGGCCGGAGAAGATTTCGATGCGCGCCTGCGTTATGCGCAGCAGGAATTCGAGCTGCAGCGCCTGGCGCGGGAATCGGATCTGGCCAGCGAACGGGAGAAGCTGCTGTCGGCCAGCAATCGCCAGCGGGCGCTGCTGATGGCCGTCGCGATCGCCGGGGTCGTCGTCACCGGCCTGTTCCTGCTGCTGCAGCGCCGCGCCAACCAGCGTCTGGCCGCGACCAACGACCGCCTGCGCCGCGCCGAACAGCAACTGGAGCGCGAGGCGCGCTTCGATGCATTGACCGGGCTCGCCAACCGGCGCGAATTCGAGTCACGGCTGTCGCAGGCGCTGGCGCGTGCAGGGCAGCAGAAATCGGCCGTGGCCTTGTTGTTCCTCGACATCGATCGCCTGAAGCAGGTCAATGACAGCCGCGGCCATGCCGCCGGCGACGCGCTGATCCGCAATTTCGCGGATCGCCTCGCGGCGTGCGTCGGCCCGCAGGCCCTGGTCGCACGCATCGGCGGCGACGAGTTCGTGGTGTTGCTGGAACAGGCGGGCGCCGACGCGGCCACCGAAGCGGCCGATGCGATGGCGGCATCGGTTTGTGCGGCCATGGCGGAGCCGCTCACGGTGGATGGCCACACCCTGCCGCTGGGCACCAGCATCGGCATCGCCGTGTCGCGACCGGACAGCGACCGCGACCGCCTGATGACCGACGCCGACCAGGCCCTCTATGCGGCCAAAGCCGCCGGCCGCAGTACCTGGCGGCACGCCGCACCGCATTGAATCCGCCACGCACGCCGGGGCGGTGGCAGAATGCCGCTTACCGCACCGGATCCAGGATCGACCCATGAGTGCCGCGCCGCGTCGAACCCCTCGCGCGTTCAATTGGCCTTGCCTGGTCGCGGTGACCTTGCTGCTCGCTGCGCCTTGGGCGCAGGCCATGCTCGATGACACCGAGCGCCACCCGCTGGAATCGGAAGCCCTGGCGCATCCGGACCAGGTGCTGGCGCAGTTGCCGCCGCTGCTCGAGGCCGCGCGACAGCGCGGCGACCAGCGCGAACTGGCCCTGCTCGAACTCGCCCATGCAAATGCCTGCCGCGTGGTCGCGAATTGGGACTGCCAGCGCGATGCCGGCCGTGCGGCGCAGCTGGCGGCCGACGAGGCCGGCGAGCCGCTGCTCGCCATCCGCGCGTTGATCGCCGAGAGCCGTGGCCTGATGGCCAAGCAGGACTACAGTCCGGGCGGACAACTGCTGGCCGAAGCCGAGCGCCGCCTGCGTCGCACGCCGTCGCCGGCGCTGATGGCGGACGTGCAGCTCGGCTACTCGTCGATGAGCAATTTTCTCGAGCGCCACGAACTTGCGCGTACCTATGCCGATCGCGGACTGCAGGTGCTGGGCGAGATCGCGGAACCGCTGATTCGGGCGCGCCTGCTGCGCAATCGCGGCCGCGCCGAGGCGCGACTGGGTCAGGTCGAGGCCGCACGCGCTTCGCTGCGCGAGGCGATCGACGTGGCCGTGGCCGTCAAGGATCCGAAGCTCAGCGCCGAACTCGACCTGGAACTGGCACGCATCGCCCGCGACCAGGGCGACGTTGCCACCCAGCGTGCCAGCGCGCAGCGCGTGCTGGCACTGGCCGAGCAGTTCGGTCATGCCCAGTTGCGCGCACTCGGTCATGAAGTCCTGGGCGAAGTGGCGCTCGAGGCCAAACAACTCGCTGAAGCGGAGCAGTCGTTCCAGTTGTCGCGATCGCAGTTCCACCTTGCCGGTCTCGACGCCGAGGAGCGTCGCGTCCTGCGCGCGCTGATCCGGGTCAAGCTGATGCGCCTGCCGAACCGCAGCGACCTCGGACCGGACCTGCAGCGCCTGCTCGAACTCGATGACGTGGTCGATCGGCGGGACCGCGCCCTGGTCGGCGAGGACCTCGACGCACGCCTGCGTTATGCCGAACAGGAATTCCAGCTGCAGCGCCTGGCCAAGGAATCGGAATTGGCCGCCGAGCGCGAGAAGTCCTTGCAGACCAGCAATCGCCTGCGCTTGCTGATGGCCGGCGCCGCCGTGGCCGGCCTGCTGGTGATCGCGGTGTTCCTGCAGCTGAGCCGCCGTGCCACGGCACGGCTGGCTGCGGCCTACGACCGACTGCAGCGCAGCGATGCGGCGCTCGACGCCAGCGAGAAGCGTCTGCGCTCGGTGACCGACAACATCCCGGCGATCATTTCCCATGTCGATCGCAACGAGCGTTACACCTTTTCGAATGCCTACATGCACCGGCTGACCGGCGTGAACGAGGCCGACATCATCGGCCGCAGCGTGCGCGAGGTGCGCGGCGACACCCTCTACGCAACGCTGGCGCCGAACATGCAGCGGGCATTGGCAGGCGAGGCCGTCAGTTTCGAGGGCCAGGCCGAACTGGCTGGCCGGATCTTCCACTACCAGACCAGCTACATCCCGGAGCGCGACGCCGACGGCGAGGTCTGCGGCTTCTTCGCGCTGACGTTCGACATCACGCGCATGAAGCTGGCCGAGGCCCAGCTCGAACGCGAAGCCCGCTTCGACACGCTGACCGGTGTCGCCAATCGCCGTCACTTCGAGGAGCGTCTGGCGCTCGCGGTGGCGCGCGGTCGCCATCAGCCGACGGCGCTGGCCGTGCTCTACCTCGACATCGACTATCTGAAGCAGATCAATGATCGCCATGGCCATGCCGTCGGCGACGTGGTGATCCGCGAATTCGCCACGCGCCTGGTCGGCTGCGTGCGCGACAGCGACCTGGTGGCCCGCATCGGCGGCGACGAGTTCGTGGTGCTGACCGAGCATGTCGAAGCGACACTGGCGTCGGACGCGGCCGAGCGCACTGCCCTTGCCGTCATCGCGGCGATGGTGGCGCCGGTGACCCTGGAAGGCATGACGCTCCGGATCAGCACCAGCATCGGGATTGCGGTGACGCAATCGCTGAACAATGCCGATGCGTTGATCGCCGATGCCGACCGCGCGCTCTATGCGGCCAAGGCCGCCGGCCGCAATACCTGGCGTCGCGCCGAAAGTTCACACTGAACCGCCTCGCGGGTGCGATGCACGATCGCACCCGCAAGCAGTCCGTCCCTCAGCGCGCGCGCGTCGAATCGAGGTAGCGGAAGAACTCCGAGTCGGCATCGAGCACCAGCGTGGTGTTCTCGCCCATCGCCTTGTAACTGTCCAGCGTGCGCAGGAAGGCGAAGAATTCGGGATCGGCGCCATACGTCTCGCCGTAGATCCTGGTCGCTTCACCATCGGCCTTGCCGCGGATTTCAGCCGCCTTGCGTTCGGCTTCGGAGCGAATCTGGCGCAACTCGCGCTCCATCTGGCCGAGAATTTCGCTGCTCTTGCCCTGGCCTTCGGAACGGAAGCGTTCGGCAATGCTCTGGCGCTCGGAGATCATGCGCGTCTCGACCTGGCGGCCGACACTCTCGATGTAGTTGATGCGCTTCAGGCGCACGTCGACGAGCTCGATGCCGAGTTCCGGCATCAGCTTCGACGCCGCCGCCAGCATTTCCTTTTCCAGCACCGCGCGGCCCTTCTTTGGACGGGTCAGGTCGACCTGCTCCAGCGACAGGCCTTCTTCGCCCAGCGCCTTCACGTCGACGGTCCAGTCCTTGGAGCGGATGATCTCTTCCAGATTGGTCCCGGAAATGATGTCGCGTGCAACCGAGTCGATCAGATCATCGAGGCGCGTGCGTGCGCCGGCCTCGTCGCGCACCGAGCGCAGGAACTTGAGCGGATCGACGATACGCCAGCGCGCCGTGGTGTCGACCAGCACGAATTCGCGCCCGAGTGTCGGGATCTGGGTGACATCGCCGTCCCAGGACATGATGCGCTTGTCGAAACGACGCACATCCTGGACGAAGGGCAGCTTCCAGTGCAGGCCGGGCGTGTTCACCAACTCGCCCACCGGTTCGCCGAACTGCACGAGGATGGCCTGTTCGGCCTGGTCGATCACATAGGTCGACTGCAGCAGGCCGATCGCGGCCAGCACGGCGAAGATCAACGCGAGAGTCGACTTCATTGCGGCGTCTCCGTGGCGGGTGCGGCCTGCGGCTTGCGCAGCTCGAAATAGGGCAGCGGTGCGGTCTTGCCGTCCTTCACCACCATCACGTTGCCGATGTTCGGCAGCACCGAATGCAGGGTCTCGATGTACATGCGGGCACGCGTCACCGCGGGTGCGCTGCGGTATTCGGCAAGGATGGAGCGGAACGCCGCGGTTTCGCCCAGCGCCTGGTTCACGCGTTCGGTCGCATAACCTTCCGCCTCGGCGATCAGGCGATTCGCTTCGCCGCTGGCCTTGGGGATTTCCTGGTTGAGGCGCTTGGTGGCCTCGTTGATCATGCGCTCGCGCTCCTGGCGCGCTTCGTTGACCTCGTTGAAGGCCGGCTGCACCGCCCGTGGCGGCACCACGTCCTGCAACTGCAGGGTGACCACGTGGATGCCGACGTCGTACTTCGACATCGCTTCCTGGATTTCCTGCTGGGCCAGATTCGCGATGTCGACGCGCGCGGTGGTCAGCACCTCGCTGCCGATGCGGTTGCCGACGACACGGCGCATCACCGATTCGCTGATGTCGCGCAGGGTGCGGGTCGGATCACGCATGCCGTAGAGATATTTCATCGGATCGCTGATGCGGTACTGGACCACCCATTCGACGTCGATGATGTTGAGGTCGCCGGAGAGCATCAGCGACTCTTCCGGGAAATCCTCCGGTGCGTATTCGCTGCGCTCGCCCTCGGTGGCCAGGGTGCGGAATCCGAACTCCTGCTTGAGCACGCGCTCGGTCGCGACGAACTCGACCGTGTCGATGCCGAACGGCAGCTTGAAATGCAGGCCGGGATCGGTGATCGCGATGACCGCGCCGAGCCGCTTCACCACCGCGCGCCCTTCCGGCTGCACCGTGTAGTAGGAACTGAAGAACAGCCACAGCAGCATTACCGCGACGACCGCGGCTCCGATCAGGCCACTCGGCCATTTCGCGCCGCCGCCCGAGGGCGACTGCCCTGATCCACTACCACCGCGACCCTTGCGTGGTCCAAACGGCAACAACTCCGCCAGGCGATCTGCAGGCGTGCTCATCGGCTCTCTCCCATCATGGGCCGCGAGCATAGCGAATTGTCACGGCCGGTATCGCGGTGCGCCGTGGCGATCAGCCCGCTTCGATCAGGACCTCGTCGGTGCGCAGCCAGCCGGAGACGCAGCGGCCGCGATACGGTTCCGCGCCGGGAATCGACTGCATGACGCCGCAATCGAGCTTCGGCTTGTTCGCCGGCCGGATGACAACGCCGAACCATTCGCCATCGGCCGAGGTTTCACACAGATGCACGACATCGGCATGCTGGATCGTCGCGACCGCAGCGCCCGCATTGCTGCCGCGCTCGCGCACGATGCCGGGCGAGGAGCGCGAGAGCTGCGCGATGCCGGTGCAGGCGTCGAAGCGTGAGCCGCGAGCGCCGATGCGGACCGGCACGCGCCCCTTCTCCAGCAGGTCCGCCGATTGCGCACGCGACAGCGAACTGCCACCTGCGACTTCACGTGCGGCGGTCGCTTCCAGCACCCAGGCGGTGCGGTGCAGGTTCGACGTCGCGGCTGCGAGCGTGCCATCGATCGTCACATGGCGGCCGACCCAAGCGCGCAGGGTCGCCTGCAGCGCTTCGTCCGCGACCAGCTGCACGGCCTTGATCGCACCGCCCGCTGCAGTGTCCTTCGATCCGACACAGGTGGCGCGATCCAGGGCGAGCAGGATCACGCGGTCGATCGCATCGGACTTCGGCTTGTCGCCGTAGCGACGAGCACCGTACACATCGATGCCGTGCACGATGCCGCCAAGCGTCTGGCCCGCCGCACCCGGCGTGAGACAGGCCTCTTCGGCGGCGGCACCGCCCGCCAGGGCAGCGGCCAGCACCGCGAGCGGTGCGACAAAACGCAGATGGTTCATGGATCAGTCCTCTTTTCCGCGAATCTTCATGGCCGGGACCGCGCGCGGCTTGCGCGGCTCGGGTGCGGTGATGGTGAACGGGGTGTCGGAAGTGGTGTCGGCCAACTGCAGTTGCAAGGTGTATTCGCCCGGCATCAGGTACAGGCGATGCCCGAGCCGGATGGACTCGGCGTACGGCGTCTTGGCCAGCCGGCCGCTGTCATCCGCGGCCTTGGCATCGGCGTCCTTCGGCTGTTTGGCTGCGGCCTCGCGCGCGTCCTCGGCGAGCTTGTCGTTTTTCGCCTGCTCCGCCGCCAGGGCCAGATCCGGATCGATCAACAGGTCCCATTCCAGCCGGTTGATGCCGGGCTCGGCATGGACCACGATCTCCTTCAGAAGTTGCTTGTCGGCATTCAGGACCCAGAGCTTGCCCGTGCCCGCTGCCTTGGCCCAGTAGTGGATCGTCGTCGTCGGCAGGTCGGGGGTTTCGTCGAACCAGCGCGATGGCCGCGAACGCCAGCCGCGGTCGCCCTCGACGTCATCGACATGGAACAGATGTGCGGGCTTCGCGCGCACTTCGGCGGTGAGTTCCTGGATCGGCAACGCGTCGACGATCCAGACGCTGCGTCCGTGCGTCGCCGCAACCAGCTGGCGATCACGCGGATGTACGACCAGGTCATGCACCGGCACGTTCGGCAGGCCGGCGTCGAGGGTCTGCCATGCCGCGCCGCGGTCCAGCGAGACATAGACGCCGCGGTCGGTGCCGACGTACAGCACGTCGGCATTGAGCGGGTCTTCCTTGATCACGTTCACCGCTTCGGCCGGCAGGTTCGCGCTGATCGAGCGCCAGGTCTTGCCCAGATCCTCGCTCACGAACACGTAGGGAATGGCTTCGTCGTTGCGATAGGTGTTGAAACTGACGTAGGCGCGGTCGCGCACGTGCTGCGAGGCGAACACGCGCGACACCCAGCGTTCCGGCAACTTCGCCGAGACCTCGCGCCAGTCGTTGCCGCCGCCGGTGGTGATCCAGACATGGCCATCATCGGTGCCGGCCCAGATCAGGCCGAACTGCTTCGGCGATTCGCTGACCGAGGTGATGGTCGCGTACGGCACATCGCCACGCTGCGTGCTGGTGGTCAGGTCGGGGCTGATCGCGCCCCAGGTGCGGCCGCGATCGAAGGAACGGAACAGCTGGTTGGCGCCGAAATAGACGACATCGGGATTGTGCGGGCTCAGCAGCACCGGCGTGTTCCAGTTGTAGCGCAGGGCCGGTGTACCGAGCTTCTCGCGCGGCCGCACTTCGTGGCCGGCGGAAGAGCGATAGAAGCCGAACTGGTAGCCGGTGTAGACGGTCGCGTCGCGCGGATCGATCGCGACATGCATGCCGTCGCCGCCACCGATGAAGGACCATGCGTCGGCGTCGTCCCAGCGCGCCTCGGACGAGCCTTTCCAGGTGCCGTTGTCTTGCAGGCCGCCATAAATGTTGAAGGGCTCGGCCATGTCGACGCCGACCGTGTAGAACTGCCCGACCGGTTGGGCATCGAGCTTGAGCCAGGTCTTGCCGCCGTCGTAGCTGATGTCGAGACCGCCATCGTTGCCGCCGATCATCCGGTCCGGGTTCGCGGCATCGATCCACCACGCGTGGTGGTCGACATGCACGCTCGGCGGATTCATGCCGGTGAAGGTCTTGCCGCCATCGCTGGAGGTGATCACCGGCATGCCGAGGAGGTAGATCAGGTCGGCATTCGTCGGTGACACGCGGATCTGTCCGAAGTAGTAGCCGTAGGTGTAATTCACCTCGCTGAGCACGTCGGCGTGGGTCTTGCGCCAGGTCGCGCCGGCGTCGTCGGAACGCCAGACTTCGAGGCCGTGGATGTCGGTATTGAACAAGGCCGCCTCGGCGTCGTTCAGCGCATCGACCAGATCCTGCACGCTGACCTCATCCGCCTTGACCTTCGCGATCAGGGTCTTGGCATCCAGTTCGGTGTCGAGATCATTGCTGCGGATGAAGCTCTCGATTTCCTCGGGGTCCTGGGCGAGGAATTCGTCCTTGCTCATGCGCTTCAGGCGCCGCGCCGACAGTGGTCGATCGCCGAGGTCCTGCTGGTCGGCCGGCAGTTCGGCCCAGTTGTCGATGCTGGCGTACAGCGTGCCAGGCTGCGACGCCGACGCCGCGAGACCGATCCGGCCGACCTGCGGGCCACTCGGCAGGCCACCGCCCAGACGCGCCCAGGTCGCGCCGCCATCGACCGATTTCCAGATGCCCGAACCCGCGCCCGACTCGACGAAGTTCCAGGCGGTGCGCGAGCGCTCCCAGGTCGATGCGTACAGCGTGCCCGGCTGTGTCGGATCGAGGACGAGATCGATCACGCCGGTATCGCCCTCGCCTTTCAGTACCTGGGTCCAGCTGGCCCCGTCGTCGCGCGTGCAGAACACACCGCGACGGCCGTTGCGGGAGTAGAGGCTGCCGATCGCGGCCACGCAGACGTGCGTGCCGTCCCTGGGATCGACCAGCACGCGGCTGATGCGATCGACATCGGTCAGGCCGAGGTGGACGAAGGTCTTGCCGCCATCGTCGCTGCGGAACACCCCCATGCCGCCGTAGCTCGATCGCGACGAGTTCGGCTCGCCGGAGCCGATCCACAAGCGCTCGGGTCGATGCGGGTCGACCGCGATATCGCCGGTGATCATCGTCGGCAGCGCATCGCTCAAGGGCTCGAAGCCGACGCCATTGGTCGTGGTCTTCCAGACGCCGCCGCTGGCGTAGGCGACGTAGAAGCCGTACGGCTGGCCGGGGATCGATTCGACGTCGACCACGCGCCCGCCTTGAACGGTCGGCCCGAGCGCGCGCCATTGCAGGCCATGAAACAGCGACGCGCGCTCCAGCGCCTCGTGCTGCGACCACGCCTGCCAGCGCGGATCGGCGCCATCGCGACCATCGAAGGCCTGGGCGACCGCGGCCGACAGGAGGGCGGACAGGAACAGGGACGATCGCAGCATCTGGTTCGACTCCGGAGCGGGACGGCGACGATAGCCGCGCCGCCGGGTTCAAGCCATGCCGATCCGGTGCCGACGTGACGAGCCGTGGCGCGGTGCGGGATCGCGGCGCAACGCGTACACTTTCGGCCATGTCCGGACCTGATCCGCAAACCACGCAACGCCTGCGCCTGAATCTCGGCGACAGCGGCGGCCGCCCCGGTGCGCGCATCGTCGTGATCCATGGCGAAAACCTCGGTGCACAGATCGAAGTCGGCGACAGCGCCGTGGTCGTCGGCCGCTCGGTCTCGTGCGATCTGCAGATTCCGCACGCCAGCGTGTCGCGCCAGCACTGCCGCATCGTCTTCGAGCGCGAGCATTACGTGCTGGAAGACCTCGGTTCGACCAACCAGACCCTGGTCAACGAGGAACCGGTGACGCGCATCGAACTCCACGATGGCGACCAGATCGCGGTCGGCGACGCGGTGCTGAAGTTCATGCGCCGCGAAAGCCTGGAGGATCGCTATCACCAGGCCATGGTCGAGCGCGCCACCGTCGACACCCTGACCGGCCTGCCGAATCGCCGGGTCTGGCGCGAAGCGCTGGAAAAGGCCGTGATCGGTGCGCAGTCCGGGGCATCGCTGTCGCTGGCCTTCGTCGATCTCGACCATTTCAAGCGCATCAACGACGAGCTCGGCCATCTCGCCGGGGACGATGTCCTGCGCGCGGTTGCGACCGTGATCCGCAACGCCCTGCTGGCCGGATTCTTCGCCGGCCGCCTCGGCGGCGAGGAATTCGCGGTGATCCTGCCGAACACGTCGCTGCAGAAAGCCATCGACTACAGCGAAGCCTTGCGCCGCGCGATCGAGGCCCTGCAGCCGGAGTCGGCCGGCGTGCCGCGCCGCATCACCACCAGCATCGGCGTGGTGCAGTGGCAGATCGGCTACCAGACCAGCGCCGAATTCATGCGCGCCGCCGACGCCGAGCTGTTCCGCGCCAAAGCGGCCGGACGCAATCGGGTGTGCTGGGCGAGCCCATAGACGATATGCGTCGCGCCGCATGGTTCCTGCTGGCCTGCATCCTGCTGCTGCCGATCGGCCGCGCGCGTGCGCTTGACCTGGTCGGGGACGAGCGCGACCTGAGAATGGGTCAGGTCGCCACCGTCCTGCACGATGTCGACAGTCGCTGGAACCTGCAGGACGTCATCGCGCGCACGGCGGAGTTCGCGCCGCCTCGCGATCATCCCGACCTGAGCTTCGGCTACAGCACCGACACGATCTGGATGCGGCTGCCGGTGCAGTCGCGTGCGACCGGCGAGCAGGCCTGGCGCATCGAATTCGAATACGCCACGGTCGACCGCATCGACGCCTATTTCGTTTCCGCGCGCGGCACCGATCATCAACAGAGCGGCGATCGCGTGCCGTTCGCGGCGCGCAGTTATCCGCACCGCAATGCCGTGTTCACGCTGCGACTGAAGCCGGGCGAGCGCGGCGTGCTGTACCTGCGTGCCAGCTCGCTCGGCACGATGACGCTGTCGTCGGCGATCTGGAGCGAGCAGGCCTTCCGCGCGCATTCCGAGGCGCAGTACACGGCGAATGCCCTGTACGTCGGGGCCGCACTGGCGCTGGCCCTGTACAACCTGTTGCTGTTCGCGGTGCTGCGCGAGCGCTCGATCCTGCTGTACGTCGCCTTCGTGCTCTGTTTCGCGACGGCCGTGGCCGCCATGACCGGTCTCGGCGCGCAGTTCCTGTGGCCAAACGCCGTCGATCTCGGCAATCGCATGCTCGGCATCGGCTTTGCGGCCTCGAGCCTGCTGGCCGCGATCTATGCCCGCGTCTACCTCGATACCGCGCGCCACGCGCCGCACTGGCATCGGGTCCTCGGCGTGCTGAGCGGCGCCCATGCCGTCGTGCTGGTCGTGGCAATGGTCGGGCCGATTCGTCCCGCCTTCCAGCTGATGTCGGCGGGCGGCGTGCTGAACGCGATCCTGATCTTCAGCTGCGGCCTCGTCTGTGCGTGGCGTGGCGTTCCCGGCGCGCGGATTCTGGTGCTGGCCTGGTTCGCGCTGTTATTCGGTGCGTTGCTGACGTCGCTGCGCAATTTCGGCCTGATTCCGAACAATCTGCTGACGGCCAACGCGATGCCGATCGGCTCGGGTCTGGAAATGCTGCTGCTGTCGTTCGGTCTCGCCGCGCGCTTCAATGAACTGAAGCGGCAGAAGTCCGAGGCGCAGGCGTTGCTGCTGGAGTCGCAGCAGGCCGCGCTGCGGCAGGTGCGGGAGCATGAATCGGCATTGGAACGTCATGTCGCCGAGCGCACCGAACAGCTCGAGGCCGCGAACGTGCGGCTGCGCGAACTGGCCCTGCACGACCCGCTGACCGGCCTCGCCAATCGCACCGCACTGGACGCGCATTTCACCGCTGCGTTCGCCCAGCGCCGCGACCATCTGCGCGTGCTGCTGATCGACCTCGACGGCTTCAAGCACGTCAACGACCGCTACGGCCATGGCATCGGCGACCGCGTGCTGGCGCAAATCGCGCAACGCATCCGCGACTGCGTTGGCCACGACGACATCGCGGCGCGCCTGGGTGGCGACGAATTTGTCGTGGTGACCCCGGACGCGCGCAGCGAGATTGCCGTTCGCGTGTTGTCCGATCGCATCCGCGATGCGGTCGCGGTGCCGATCACGCTGGACGACGGCGTGGTCCGCATCACCGCCAGCATCGGCGTCGCCGGACTGGATACCGACACCGCCGATGCCCGCGACCTGCTGATGCGCGCCGACCGCGCGATGTATGCCGCCAAGGTCTCGGGCGGGGACCGCGTGCACTGGGCCGAACACTGAGCGGCTAGAGCGGCAGGCGCCCGAACCAGCCGCGCTTGAGCCCGGTCAGGATCTTCAAGGACTCGCCGCGTGCGATCGGCATCCGGCTCAGCGGCAGGAACAGCAGGTCGCGCCACCAGGCCAGCGCATCCAGATCGGACTGGAACAGCGGTGTCAGCCAGCGACTCAGGAACTGGTAGATCGCGAGGTGGGCGGCGCGGGTGCGCGCATAGTCGTCCAGCGCGGATGCGATCGTCGTCCCGCGCTCCAGCGCTTGCGACAAGGCCTGCGCATCCAGCAACGCCATGTTCGCGCCCTGACCAAGCTGCGGACTCATGCCGTGGGCTGCGTCGCCGATCAGCACGACCCGGCCACGATGCGGCTTCGCGAGCACCACATCGCGATAACTTGCGCGTCGCCAGGCCGACAGATCGGTCATCGCGCGCATCAGTCGTTCGGCATCGGGCCACAGGCGTCCGATGGCGTCATGCACCGGTGCGATGCCGCCGGCCAGCACGGCGTCGAGATCCGTCGTGCGCACGCTCCAGTAGACACTGAGCTTGCGCGCCGCCGGCGCCTGACCGGGCAAGGTGCCGACCGGCAACACGCCGCACATTTCACGGGCGCGGCGATAGCGCTGCTCGAGATCGTGGTGGAAGCGGTGGTGCAGGTCGTCGGCCAGACACCAGATCGCGCCCCAGGGATACAGCGCATCGCGCAGCACGTGTTCGGCCAGCGCCTGGCGCAGCGCGGAATGCGCGCCATTGGCGACGATGACGAGATCGAACGGTCCGTGACTGCGGCCATCGTCCGTGCAGTAGGTACCGCATTCGGCATCGACCGACGCGACATGGACGCCGGTCTGCACCGACCCAGCCAACGCATCGGCACTGCGCAGCACCTCGAACAAGGCGCCACGCTGCATGCCAAGTCCGTTCGATCGCGGATCGAGGTCGGCATAGCGCATGTCCATGATCGTGCGTCCGCGCTCGTTCTCGCCGTGCAGGCGGTCGATGCGGGCACCGCACAGCCGGGCGACCTCGCCGAGACCGAGTTCATCGAGCACCGACAGCCCGGTCGGCTGCAGCAGAAAGCCGGCACCGACCGGGCGCAGTTCCGGCGCCTGCTCGACCTGATGGATGCGATGGCCCTGGCGCTGCAGGTACAGGCTCGCCGCCTGCCCGGCGGTGCCATATCCGATGATCGCGATGTCGAGCGGCTTCATGCGGCGAGCTTAACCTCCGGCGCATGTCGTCGGGGTCGCCCGCGACTATGCTCGGCATCCCATCCGCAGGAAGCCCTCCCATGAAGCGCGCCCAGTACAGCGAACGCGGCCCGGTGCCGCAGAACGTGATCGCCGCCGTCGAGTTCACGACGCCGGAACTTGCATCGGGACAGGTGCTGATCAAGGTGCTGGCGGCACCGATCAACCCGTCCGACGTGCTGACGCTGACCGGTCAGTACGGCATGCTGCCGCCGCTGCCGGCGATCGGTGGCAACGAAGGTGTGGGCGACATCGAAGCACTCGGTCCGGAGGTGAGCGGCCTGACGGTCGGGCAACGCGTGTTGCTGCCGGTCGGCATCGGTACCTGGAGCACACATGTGGTCGCCGACGCGAAGAAGCTGATGCCGCTGCCGAACTCGGCCGACCCGGTGCAGCTGTCGATGATGACGGTGAACCCGCCGACCGCAGCGCTGATGCTGAGCGAGTTCGTCGACCTGCAGCCCGGTGAATGGGTGATCCAGAACGCCGCGAATTCGGCGGTCGGCGGTTACCTGATCCAGCTCGCGCGCAGCCGCGGCCTGAAGACCGTGAATGTGGTGCGGCGCGAATCGGCGATCGCCGATGTGCGCCAGCACGGCGACGAGATCGTGCTGGTCGATGGTCCCGATCTCGCGAAACGCGTGGGTGCGGCCACCGGCGGCGCCAAGATCCGTCTCGGCATCGATGCCGTCGGCGGCATGGCGACAGAGAATCTCGCGCGCTGCCTGGCCGAAGGCGGCACCCTGGTGAACTATGGCGCGATGAGCGGCGAACCCTGTTCGATCTCGCCGGCCTCGTTCGTGTTCCGCGACCTCACCCTGCGCGGCTTCTGGCTCGCACTCTGGTTCCGAAAAGCGACCCCGCAACAGCAGATGGCCGTGTACGGCGACATCGCGCGTCGCATCGCCAGCGGCGAACTGCATGCACGCGTGCATGCGACCTACGGCGTCGACCGGATCAAGGACGCCGTCGCCGCGGCCGCGGCAGGCGAGCGGTCCGGCAAGATCGTGGTGGTGCCGAACGGCTGATCGCTACCGCCGCAACGCCGCGATCGCCCGGTCGAGCCCGGCCAGCGTCAACGGAAACATGCGTTCTCCGATGAGTTGCTTCGTCATCTGGATACTCGGTGTCCAGTCCCAGGTCGCTTCGGCGACCGGATTCAGCCAGACCAGCTTCGGCCAGGTTGTGGCGACGCGCGCCATCCACGTGGCACCGGACTCTTCGTTCCAGTGCTCGATGCTGCCGCCTGCTTCGCTGATCTCGTAGGGCGCCATGCTGGCGTCGCCGACGATGACGACGCGCCAGTCGGCCGGGAACTTGTGCATGAGGTCGAACGTCGCTTGGGTTTCGCCATAACGACGGTGGTTGTCCTTCCACAGCCGCTCGTAGATGAAGTTGTGGAAATAGAAATGTTCGAGGTGCTTGAACTCGCTGCGCGCTGCGCTGAACAGTTCTTCGCAGAGCTTGATGTGTTCATCCATCGAGCCGCCGATGTCGAACAGGACCATCAGCTTGATCGCGTTGTGGCGTTCGCGCCGGTACTTGATGTCGAGCCAGCCGGCATTGCGCGCGGTGTCGCGAATGGTGCCGTCGAGATCGAATTCCTCGCGCTCGGCATTGCGCGCGAAGCGGCGCAACTTGCGCAACGCGACCTTCAGGTTGCGGGTACCGAGTTCGACCTGGTCATCGAGATTGCGGAACTGGCGCTGCTCCCAGACCTTGACCGCACGCTTTGCGCCGCCCTTGCCCCCGATGCGCACGCCTTCCGGGTTGTAGCCGCCATGCCCGAACGGCGAGGTGCCGCCAGTGCCGATCCAGCGATTGCCGCCTTCGTGCCGGCCCTTCTGTTCCTTCAGGCGCTCGGCCAGTTGCTTCATCAGTTCATCGAAGCTGCCGAGCGACTTCAGGGCCGCGCGCTCCTCGTCGCTGAGCAGACGCTGCATCTGCTGCTGCAACCACTCCTCGGGCACTGCAGCCGGATCGGCGAACACGGTCGCGATGCCGTCGAGGTACTGGCCGAAAATGCGGTCGAAGCGATCGAACTGGGTTTCGTCCTTCACCAGCACGAGCCGCGACAGGGCGTGGAAGCGCTCGATCGACAGATCGGCGAGGCCGGCGCGCACCGCCTGCAGCAGGGTCAGGTATTCGCCGACGCCGGGCTTGAGTCCACCGGCGCGCAACGCGAGGAAGAAGGAGGTGAGCATGGCGGCATTGTGCCAAAGCCGTGGCGCGCGCGATGACCGCGGACACGACTTGTGGCAGATTGCCGGTTCGATCGCACAGGACACGGCATGAGCCAGCACGACCAACCGCAGACAGGCACGATGACGAATTCGGTCGATCCCCTGCTCGCCGACACCGCCGCCGGCGCGCGCACCGCGCGCGACGCGTCGCTGCCGGAACAACTGGGCGAATTCCGCATCCTCGGCCTGCTCGGGCGCGGCGGCATGGGCGCGGTCTATCTGGCCGAACAGCAGCAACCGCAGCGTGAAGTCGCGCTCAAGGTGCTGCGTGGTGCGCAGGACGACCCCGACGCGTTGCGCCGCTTCCAGCTTGAGGGCGAGGCGCTGGCCCTGCTCGACCATCCGAACATCGCGCATGTGTTCGCCACCGGCGTCGATACCCGTCTCGGTGCCAATGTGCCGTATCTGGCCATGGAGTTGGTGCGCGGGCGCCACTTGCTGGCCGATGCCGATGCGCGCGGTCTGGATGCAAATGCGCGCGTGCGACTGATGCTCGAGGTTTGCCAAGGCGTGCTGCATGCGCATCAGCGCGGGGTGATCCATCGCGATCTGAAGCCCGCCAACATTCTGGTCGACGGCGATGGACGCCCCAAGATCATGGATTTCGGCATTGCCCGCGTGATCGACGAGCGCGGCGATGGCGCGACACGCCTGACCGAAGCCGGCCAGGTGGTCGGCACGATCCCGTACATGAGTCCGGAGCAGCTGCGCGGCGAATCGCGCAAGATCGACGTGCGTACCGACGTGTTCGCGCTCGGCGTGATTCTCTACGAATTGCTGAGCGGCAAGCGCCCGCGCAATCTCGACGCAAGTTCGCTGTTCTCGGCGATCAAGAGCGCCGAGCGCAATCCGATGGTGCCGCTGGCGAAGATCGAGCCTAAGTTCGGTGGCGACCTCGACACCATCGTGATGAAGGCGCTGGCGGAGTCGCCCTCGCAGCGCTACGCGAGCGTCGCCGACTTCGCCGCCGACCTCGAGCGTTACCTCGACCATCGTCCGATCGAAGCCCGCGCACCGAGCACGCTCTACATCGCCCGCAAGTTCGCCCGCCGCCACCGCGCCCTCGTCGCCGCCGCGTCGATCGCGTTCGTTGCGTTGATCGCCGCGACCGTGTTCTCGCTGGTGTCGGCACAGAAAGAACGCGAGGCACGCGCTGTCGCCGAGGCCAACGCGGAGATTGCAAGCTCGGTCAGCGACTTCATGAGCACGATGATCGCCGCAGCCATTCCGGAAAATGCACTCGGCCGGGATGTCACGGTGAAGGAAATTGTGGCGCAAGCAAAGCGCAGCTTTGAAACGTCGCCGCCGGGCAACCTGAGGGTTCGCGCCGCAATTGCGGATCAGCTGGCTCAGGCCATGGTCGCCTTGGCCGACTACGATGGCGCCGATAGCGTGCTTTCCGAGACGTTCAAGGCGGTCGACCAAGCCGGCTCGAGCTTCTCGACCGAACGTGGATTGCTCCGTCTCCAACAGATCAGCGTCATGTCGAGCCGCGGGCTGAACGCCGATGTCGAGCGGGAGGCTCAACGCGAAATTGAGACGATCCGCGGCGTCGACGAATCCTCCGTGATTACCCTCGCCCAGCTCCGACGACTGCTGGCTGGTGCGCTGGCCAATCAATCGAAGTTCGACGCCGCGCTGGAGCAGCTTCAGCTGATCGAAAGTCTGCCCGAGCTGCCAGGACAGGACGACGATCTCCTTCGCGACGGTGCCCGCAGCGATCGTGGTGCGGCGCTTCAGAAAGCCACTCGATATTCCGAAGCAGAAGCACTGCTGAGGCCCCAGATCACGTTCTTGACCGACAAGTACGGCAGCGATCACGTCATGACGCTGAATGCCACGCAGATTCTTGCGGCGACCCTGCAACTCGCCGGCAAGATGGAGGATGTTGAGGAGCTTCTGGAGAAGGTCTATCAGGGGCGCTTGAAGATCTACGGGGAGATGCACCCGGAGACAATGACCTCGCAGCAGAATCTTGCGACGGTGATGATTGTCAAAGGCAGGCAGGCCGAAGCAGTGCCGTTGCTGAGACAGTTGATTGAGCGCATGACGGCCATTCGTGGTGAGTCGCACCAATTTGTCTTGGTGGCGATGAACGTGTTGGCTTATGCGCTCGATGATCTGAATCAACTCGACGAGGCCGAAAAAGTCTATCGCGACGTGCTGCGCATTCGGACCGCGGCCCACTTGACCGATGCGGAGACATTCGCCACTCAGAACAACCTTGCCATGTTGTTGATGAAACGCGGCGATCTTGAAGCCGCCAGACGCGAGTTCGTTTCACTTCTGGCGGCAACTCGACAAGTTCTCGGTGACGACCACGTTTATGGCCACTTGTTTGCGAACAACTACGGCGAATGCCTGACCAAACTCGGTCGCTATGACGAAGCACTGAAGGAGTTACGCGCGAGCCACAATGGTCTGGTCGCGACTTTCGGTGCAGAGCACGAGCGGGTGAAGAAGTCGCTGGCGCGCATCGCCGCGGCTGAGAAGCGCGGCGGATAGATTCACTAGCCCACTACAAAGCGAGATCGAACGGCGGCGAGCAGATTGCCCGCCACCTGTTGCATCAACGAATGATCGAATTGAAGCTGCGCGATTCGTCCTGCACCGACTCCAATTGCGCGGGGGTGTTTTCGTTCGCCGCTTCGTCGTTCTCGGACTCAAGGAGCGATGCCATCCAACCCCAAAGACCAAATGTCTCTGCCTCATCACTTGCGGTTGCGTGGGCGAATGGCGCAACGAACAGTAACGGCAACACCAGCACAATCATCTTCATTTCGACCTCTCGGATCAGGTTGATAGTTCGGCGATTAGCGCGGACCGAGACCGAGCGCGGTATCGATGTTCGCGAGCGAAGCTTCAACCCCCTGACTGTCGGCAACCTCCGCATTGTCGCTCTCGAAAAGCGAAACCAACCAAGCCCAGATGTCGAGTTCTTCAGTCTCGGTCGCTGCTGCAGCATGAGTTACCGGCGCGCACATCGCGAGGGCGGCGATCAGGACGAGTTTCTTCATGGAACCACTCCAATCATTGGAAAAGGCCCGACAATTCGGGGGCGGCACCTTATCTTTTGTTGCGATTTGACACAAGCGACTGACTAAGGACGCGACACCACCAACAAACTGGCGTCGTCGTTGCTGCGGCGGGCGAGGCGACGCAACGCGGCGAGCGTCGCGGCGGCGGGTGCGGGTTGTGCGAGCAGGTCGCGGCAGGCGGCGCGGATCGCGGGATCGGCGAGCGACTCGCTGTAGCCGTCGGTGGCGATGATCCAGCGATCTCCCGCGGCAAGCGCGAGGGATTCGGCGGCATGGCGCGCATCGGGCATCACCCCGATCGGTGGGTGACCCTGAAGTTCGGCGCTGCCGACCACGCCGTCGCGGCGCGCCATCCAGCATTGACCGTGACCCGCGTCGACCACCGCGACACGACCGTCGGCATCGATGCGCGCCAGCCACAGCGTGATGAACTGACCGGGCGCCAGCACCGTCGCGAGCTCCGCGGCGAGATGATCGGCCACGGCCGCAGGAGAAGTCGAACGGCGGCACTCGCTGCGCAGGATCGCCAGCGCCGTCGCCATCAACAATGCGGCGGCGCTGCCATGACCGACGACATCGCCGACGAAGCACCAGACTGCGCCATCCCTGGCCGCAAGCACATCGATGAAGTCGCCGCACATGCCGGCGCCGGGCTCGGTGCTGAAGGCGTAGTCGATGTCGCTGGCGCGGCCGTTGCGCGATGCGCACAACTGCGTCTGCACGCGACGTGCCTGCGACTGTTCCGCCGCGAGGCGTTCGCGCTCGGCGGCCGCATGCAATCCTTCGCGATGCGCGATGGCCAATGCGGCAATCCTCGCCGCCGCCTCGATGTAGGCGAGCACGCTGCCGTCCTGATCCCGGAATGGCTCGGCGCGATCGAGATACAGCCACGTCGGTTCGGCGACGCCGCTCAGGCGGATGCACACCGCATGGGCCACCGGATGCGCGATCAGGCTCGCCCCCATCTCCGCCGGCGCGATCGACTCCAGCACCGCCGGCGTCTCCGGCTCGGCGGCGTGCATCAGCGTCGTGCTGAACGCGCGATCGGCAACGCCGTCGTCGGCATGCAGCGCGGCGACCGTGATGTCGTCGATGTCGCCGCGCAGCAAGGCGACGCGGTCGTACGCAAGGCTGCTGCCGAGGTCGCGGCACAAGGCCGCCAGCAGCGACTGCTCGTCCTCTGCATGCTGGGCGGTGTGTGCCAGTGCGAACAATGCGCGCAGCCGCAATTGCGGCACCGAACCCACGGTGGACGGGCGATGCAGCGCCGATGGCACCGGCTCTCCGGCCGGCCGCCCGAGCCGGACCACGAAGGTCCACGGACCGATGCGCAACCGGTCCTCGGCCGCGAGCGGCACGTCCTGCTCCGGCACCAGGCGTGCCGCATTCAATATCGTGCCCTGGGTGCTGCCGAGGTCGCGCAGGCACCAGCGGCCGTCGATCACGGCGAGGCGCGCATGCTGGCGAGACACCGCGATGTCGACGAGCTGGATCTCGTTCTCGGGCGCACGCCCGATGCGGCATTCGCCCGGCACCAGCGGCCCGACGTGGGCCCGCGGCGGTCCGGATTCGATCGCAAGCAACAGCGGCGGCGGAGCGGCGTCGCGCATGCGATCAGAAGACGGTGATCAGCGCGATGCCAAGGGCGGCGTAACAGACGATCACCGTCCAGAAATAGCGCGGGCGCGACATCCGGTGGATCTCGCGCATCTGCCAGCCCGACTTCGCATGCACGCGCCCCTGCAGCAGCGCGAACGCGGTGTAGGCCAGCACGCCGCAGCCGAGAATCGGAAACATCAGCCGCGCCGGGCCATGAACGCGAGCTTCTCGAACAGATGGACGTCGGCTTCGTTCTTGACCAGTGCGCCGTACAGCGGCGGCAACAGCTTGCGCGCGTTCTTCTCGCGCAGCACGTCGAGCGGGATGTCCTCGGCCACCAGCAGCTTGATCCAGTCGAGCAGTTCCGATGTGCTCGGCTTCTTCTTCAGCGACGGTGCGTCGCGCACGTGGAAGAACGCCTGCAGCGCCTCGTTGACCAGTTCGCGCTTGATGCCCGGATAATGCGAGTCGACGATGCGGGTCAGCGTCTCGGCATCGGGGAAACGGATGTAGTGGAAGAAGCAGCGGCGCAGGAACGCGTCCGGCAATTCCTTCTCGTTGTTGCTGGTGATGATCACGATCGGCCGATGTTTCGCACGGATCGTCTCCTGTGTCTCGTAGACGTAGAAATCCATGCGGTCGAGTTCGCGCAGCAGGTCGTTCGGGAACTCGATGTCGGCCTTGTCGATCTCGTCGATCAACAGCACCGCGCGCTGCTCGGACGCGAACGCCTCCCACAGCTTGCCGGGCACGATGTAGTTGCGGATGTCGCCGACGCGCGCATCACCGAGCTGCGAATCGCGCAGGCGCGAGACCGCATCGTATTCATACAGGCCATGCTGAGCCTTGGTGCTTGACTTGATGTGCCACTCGATCAACGGCATCGCCAGGGATCGCGCGACTTCTTCCGCCAGCAAGGTCTTGCCGGTGCCGGGTTCGCCCTTGATCAGCAACGGCCGCTGCAGCGTGATCGCGGCATTGACCGCGAGCATCAGGTCGTCGGTGGCGATGTAGCGGTCGGTACCTTCGAAGCGCGTTCCGGAAGCGGGCATGGGTTACTCGAAGCTGTCGGCAAAGATGTGGTTGATGCTGGGCAGGTCGAGCGACAGCATCTGGTAGGCATCGAACGTCAGCAGCGCGATGGCGCGGACGCGCAGGTTGCCGGTGTCGATCGCGGGCGGCTGCCAGGTCAGTTGCAAGGGCAGCGCCTTCGGGTTGGCATCGGCGTGCGTGAGCACCGGTGTCTGTCCAGCGAAATCGCAGCCCTGATAGCCATCGAACACCGCCTTGATGCCGGTCGGAAACGGCCCGCTGAAATTGCCGCGCTTGATCGGCTTCGATTCGGCGTCGAGCGCGTCGGGATCCTCGACATAGATGAGGACACCACGCACTTGCATCTGCGGATCGACATTCACCAGCGACAGCGTCATCGCCACGCCGGGCGTGTATTGCGCCGGCGTCGCGACCAGCGTGTAGCCCATGTTCGAGATCGGATTGCCCATCGGCGATTCGAGGATGTCGTCGGCGTGGCAGGTCGGCGCACCGCCATGAAAGGCGGATGCCGCCATCGGCATCACCAGCAAGGTCATCCAGGACAGGGGCAGCACGCGTCTCATGCGGTCTAGCCTAGCGGCTGTCCGCTGGCATCGCCCGGGCCTGTGTCACGAACGCTTCGCCTTCGCGAACGCATCGGCCAGGGCGTTGTTGGACGGCGCCGGCTTCTGCGCCGGCAACTTGACGGCCACGGGACGCGCACCCGGCACGGCCTTGGCGTCACCGACCGGATCGTCCATGCGCATGGTCAGGGCGACGCGCTTGCGCTGCAGATCCACTTCGAGCACCTTGACCTTGACGATGTCGCCGGCCTTCACCACTTCGCGCGGGTCCTTGACGAACTTGCTCGACAGCGCCGAGACATGCACCAGTCCATCCTGGTGCACGCCGATGTCGACGAAGGCACCGAAGGCGGCGACATTCGAGATGCGGCCTTCGAGCACCATGCCGGGCTTCAGGTCCTTCAGGTCTTCGACCCCTTCGGCGAAGGACGGCGTGACGAATTCGGGGCGCGGATCACGGCCCGGCTTTTCCAGTTCCTTGAGGATGTCGCGCACCGTCGGCACGCCGAACTTCTCGTCGGTGAAGCCGGCCGGATCGAGTCCGCGCAAGGTCTTGGTGTCGCCGATCAGGCTGCGGATCTCCTTGCCGGTTTTCGCGAGGATGCGCTCGACCACCGGATAGGCTTCCGGATGTACGCCCGAGGCATCGAGCGGATGGGCGCCGTTCGCGATGCGCAGGAATCCGGCGCATTGCTCGAAGGCCTTGTCGCCGAGGCGCGGCACCTTCAGCAGATCGCGGCGTGACTGGAACGCACCGTGCTGGTCGCGGTACTTGACGATGTTCTCGGCGACGCTCGCGCTCAGGCCGGCGACCCGTGTCAGCAACGGCTGCGACGCGGTATTGAGATCGACCCCGACGCCGTTCACGCAGTCCTCGACGCGCGCATCCAGCGCACGCGCCAGCTTCACCTGATTGACGTCGTGCTGGTATTGACCGACCCCGATCGCCTTCGGATCGATCTTCACCAGTTCGGCCAGCGGATCCTGCAGGCGGCGTGCAATCGACACTGCGCCGCGATACGACACGTCCATGTCGGGGAACTCTTTCGCGGCCAGTTCCGAGGCTGAATACACCGATGCTCCAGCCTCGCTGACCACGACCTTCGCGATCTTCAGTTCCGGATGTTTCTTGGCGAGCTCGCCGACCAGCTTCTCGGTCTCGCGCGAGGCGGTGCCGTTGCCGATCGAGACCAATTGCACGCCAAGCTGGCGGCAACCGGCGGCGAGTTGCGCGATCGATTCGTCCCAGCGATTCATCGGCTGATGCGGGAACACGGCGCCCGTGGTCAGCACCTTGCCAGTGGCGTCGACGGCAGCGATCTTGACGCCGGTACGCAGGCCCGGATCGAGTCCGAGCACGACCTTCGGCCCCGCCGGCGCCTGCAGCATCAGGTCCTTCAGGTTGTCGCCGAAGACGCGAATGGCTTCGTCTTCTGCGGCCTCGCGAGCACGACCGAACAAGTCCAGCGTCAACGACAACGACAGCTTCACGCGCCAGGTCAGGCGCACCGATTCGAGCAGCCAGGTGTCGGCGGCACGACCGCTCGCGCCGACGCCGACCTGCTTCGCGATCAGGCCTTCGGCGAGTGCATGTCCGGCCTTGGCCATCTCGTCGAGCGCGCCCGCTTCGTTGTTCGCCCGCACGACGTTCTGCTGGCCGGCACGCGGCATCAATTCCAGATCGAGAAAGCCTTCGTTGCGCGCCCGCATCAGGGCCAGCAGGCGATGCGACGGGATCGCCTTGATCGGCTCGGCGTGATCGAAATAGTCGCGGTACTTCGCGGCGTCGTTCTGCTTGCCGTCGATCACCTTGGCGCGGATCAGGGCGCTGTCCCAGAGCCAGTCGCGCAAGGCACCGACGAGCGCGGGCGTCTCGCTCCAGCGCTCCATCAGGATCGCGCGCGCACCATCGAGCGCGGCCTTGGCGTCGGCCACGCCCTTGTCGGCATCGATGTAGGCCAGGGCTTCGGCTTGGGGATCGCGGGTCGGATCGGCGGTCAACGCATCGGCCAGGGGTTCGAGGCCGGCTTCACGCGCAATCTGCGCCTTGGTTCGCCGTTTGGGCTTGTAGGGCAGGTAAAGGTCTTCGAGGCGCGCCTTGGAATCGGCCGCGAGCAGGTCGCCGCGCAGCGCGTCGGTCATCTTGCCCTGCTCGTCGATGCTGGCGAGGATGGCCTCGCGCCGATCTTCGAGCTCGCGCAGATACACAAGACGTTCTTCGAGCGTGCGCAATTGCGTGTCATCGAGCCCGCCGGTCGCTTCCTTGCGGTAGCGCGCGATGAAAGGCACGGTCGCACCCTCGTCGAGCAATTGAACGGCCGAATGGACTTGTGCTGGCGTCGCGCCGATGTCGGCGGCGATGCGTTGGGCGATCTTCAGCATGCGGGGAAAAGCTCCGGAAGGGATCGCGCTCAGTCAGCGATCGGTACGACATGGAAACGGGGCGACATTGTAGCGAGCAATGGAATCGCGCTCCGCAGGGTGCGCCAGCGAACGCGGACGCGCGGGCGACCCGGAACCAATTGACGCATGCAACCTGCTGTACCAATATTTGGTAAAGCACGGGAGAGCGTCATGGCCAGGAACACCAGTGTCAGTCTGGGCGACCACTTCGAACAATTCATCGACAGCCAGATCGACACGGGCCGCTACGGTTCTGCGAGCGAGGTGGTGCGCGCCGGTTTGCGCCTGCTCGAGACGACCGAGAGCAGGCTGGAGGTACTGAGGAAGGCCTTGGTGTCCGGCGAGCGCAGCGGACGTGCCGAATACACCCGAGCCTCGCTCATGTCGGAACTTGATTCGGAAACGCAGTGACTGCATTCGACCTGACACGGTCGGCGCGTGCCGACCTGAAGGCGATCGCGCGTTACACCCAGTCGCATTGGGGCCTGGCCCAGCGAAATGCGTATCTCGACGACATGGACCAATTGTTTCATCTGCTGGCGGGGAACCCGTCCATCGGGCGAAGCTGTGACGAGATTCGTGCCGGCTACCGGAAATTCCCGCATGGCGAACACGTGATCTATTACAAGCTGCTCGCGGCGAACGATCTGCTGATCGTGCGCATTCTGCATGCGACGATGGACGTCGACGCGCACCTGGGCAGCTGAGCGCCGCTCACCCCACCTTCGGCACGCGCACCCAGCCTTCCATCAACACGCGCGCACTGCGGCTCATGATCGCCCTGGTGACGATCCACTGACCATCGCGCTGCTCGGCCTTCGCACCGACGCGCAAGGTGCCGCTCGGGTGACCGAAGCGCACCGCGTCACGCGGACCGCCACCGGCGGCGAGGTTCACCAGCGTGCCCGGGACCGAAGCTGCGGTCGCGATCGCGACCGCGCAGGTCGCCATCATCGCGTGATGCAGCTTGCCCATCGACAGGGCGCGCACCAGCACGTCGACGTCGCTGGCTTCAATGCGCTTGCCGCTGGATGCGGTGTAGGCCGTCGGCGGCGCGACGAACGCGATCTTCGGCGTGTGCTGGCGCGTCGCCGCTTCGCTCACGTCCCTGATCACGCCCATGCGCAATGCCGCATGCACGCGAATGGTTTCGAGCTTCGCGAGCAGGGCGGCATCGTTGTTGATGTCGGCCTGCAATTCGGTGCCTTTCAGTCCAAGCGCTTCCGCTTTCAGGAACACGGTCGGGATGCCGGAATTGATCATGGTCGCCGCGAACGACCCGAGGCCCGGCACGTCCAGCGTGTCGACGATGTTCCCTGTCGGAAACATCGAGCCGCCTTCGTCGCCCGAGTCTTCGGCCGGATCGAGGAATTCCAGTTCGATCTCGGCGGCCGGGAAGGTCACGCCATCGAGTTCGAAATCGCCGAGTTCCTGCACCTGGCCATCGCGCATCGGCACATGCGCGAGGATGGTCTTGCCGATGTTCGCCTGCCAGATGCGGATCGTCGCGATGCCATCGCGCGGCAGGCGCGCGGCCTCGACCAAGCCGTTCGTGATCGCGAATGGACCCACCGCCGAACTGAGATTGCCGCAGTTGCCCGACCAGTCCACGAAGGCCTGCTCGATCGCAACCTGGCCGTACAGATAGTCGACGTCGTGATCCGGCACCGCGCTCTTGCTGATGATCACCGTCTTGCTCGTGCTCGACGTCGCACCGCCCATGCCGTCGGTCTGCTTGCCGTAAGGATCCGGCGAACCGATCACCCGCATCAGCAGCGCGTCGCGCGCCGCACCCGGCACCTGCGCCTCCGCCGGCAAGTCCTCCAGCTTGAAGAACACACCCTTGCTGGTGCCGCCGCGCATGTAGGTGGCGGGGATCTTGAGTTGTAGCTGACGCGGCATGAGGTGGCTTCCGTTCAAGAGAATCAGGCTGCGCGCTCCATCACCGGAACTTCGCGCACGATGCGTTTGCCGATCGCGATCTCTGCGACCCGCAGGTCGTACATCGCCTGCAGATTCAGCCAGAACTGAGGCGAGGTATCGAAATAGCGGCCCAATCGCAATGCCGTATCGGCACTGACCCCGCGGCGCTCACGCACGATGTCGTTGACGCGGGGCGCAGGTACGTTCAGCGCCTTGGAGAGCGCGTTGGCACTCATGCCGAGCGGCACGAGGAAGTCTTCGCGCAGGATTTCGCCGGGATGCACCGGTCGCATGCCGTTCTTGATCATGTCGGGGCTCCATCAGTGGTAGTCCACAATCTCCACCTGCTCGGCATGACTGCCGCTCCAGGTGAAACAAATGCGGAATTGGTCGTTAATCCGGATACTGTGCTGTCCTGCGCGATCACCCTTCAATGCCTCCAGGAAATTTCCCGGCGGCGAGCGCAAGTCACGCAACTCCTGCGCCGCGTCCAATGCACCCAGACGCCGCATCGCGACCCGGGCGATGCTCGCGAACCGGCGTGAACGACCGCCTACGAACAGCGCCTGCGTCTCGTCGCACCGGACGCTCAAGATCATGCCGGAAATGTATAACGCTAAACGTTAAACGACAAGCATCGATCAGGTCCAGCCTGCGGCATGCGTGTCCATCATGCCGCACCCGCCAGGAAATCCTGCGCGAAGCGCTGCAGCACGCCGCCGGCTTCGTAGATCGAAACTTCCTCGTCGGAATCGAGGCGGCAGATGACCGGCACTTCGACGCGTTCGCCGTTCTTGCGATGGATGACGAGGGCCAGCGTCGTGCGCGGCTTGCGTTCGCCGAGGACGTCGAAGGTTTCCGTGCCATCGATGGCGAGCGTGAGGCGAGTCGTGCCCGGCTGGAACTCCAGCGGCAATACGCCCATGCCGATCAGGTTGGTGCGATGGATGCGTTCGAAGCCCTCGGCGACGATGGCTTCGACACCGGCGAGGCGCACGCCCTTGGCGGCCCAGTCGCGCGAACTGCCCTGGCCGTAGTCGGCCCCAGCAATGATGATCAGCGGCTGCTTGCGCGCCATGTAGGTCTCGATCGCCTCCCACATGCGCGTCACCTGGCCCTCCGGTTCGATCCGGGCTAGCGAGCCCTTCTTCACCGCGCCGTCGTCCCCGCGCACCATTTCGTTCTGCAGGGTCGGGTTCGCGAAGGTGGCGCGCAATGCGGTCAGGTGATCGCCGCGATGCGTCGCGTAGGAATTGAAGTCCTCTTCCGGCAGGCCCATCTTGGCGAGGTATTCGCCGGCGGCGCTGTCGCGCAGGATCGCGTTCGAGGGCGACAGGTGGTCGGTGGTGATGTTGTCGCCAAGCACGGCGAGCGGACGCAAGGCCTTCAACGTGCGCTCGCCAGCCAAGGCGCCTTCCCAGTACGGCGGGCGACGGATGTAGGTGCTCTGCGCGCGCCAGTCATACAGCGGCTTGATGCCGGAGGTGGCACCTGCACGCGGCGCGAACATCGGGTCGTAGACCTTGCGGAAGTGCTCGGGCTTCACGCTGCTCGCGACGATCGCATCGATCTCGGCATCGCTCGGCCACAGATCCTTCAGTCGAACTTCCTGACCGTTCGCATCGATGCCGAGCACGTCCTTCTCGATGTCGAAGCGGATGGTGCCGGCGATGGCATAGGCGACCACCAATGGCGGCGAGGCCAGGAACGCCTGCTTCGCATACGGATGGATGCGGCCGTCGAAGTTGCGGTTGCCGGACAACACCGCGGTCGCGTACAGATCGCGGTCGATGATCTCTTTCTGGATGGCCGGATCGAGCGCGCCGCTCATGCCGTTGCAGGTGGTGCAGGCGAAGGCGACGATGCCGAAGCCGAGTTGTTCCAGTTCCGGCAACAGCTTCGCTTCCTCCAGGTACAACTGCACCGCCTTCGAGCCGGGCGCCAGCGAGGTTTTCACCCACGGCTTGCGCGTGAGGCCGCGCGCGTTGGCGTTGCGCGCGAGCAGGCCGGCGGCGATGACGTTGCGCGGGTTCGAGGTGTTCGTGCAGGACGTGATCGCGGCGATGATGACCGCTCCGTCCGGCATCGTGCCCTCGCTCGGCATCGACCAGGGTTGCGCGATCTCGCGCTCGGCCAGTGCCGAGGTCGGCAGGCGCTTGTGCGGGTTCGACGGGCCGGCCATGTTGCGAACGACAGTTGAAAGGTCGAACTGCAGGCTGCGTTCGTATTCGGCGCTGGCGAGTGCGTCCGCCCACAGTCCGGCCTGCTTCGCATAGGTCTCGACGAGTTTTACTTGCTCGTCGCTGCGGCCGGTCAGGCGCAGGTAGTCGAGCGTGTTCTGATCGATGAAGAACATCGCCGCTGTGGCGCCGTATTCGGGTGCCATGTTCGAGATCGTCGCGCGGTCGCCGAGCGTCAGCGCCGCCGCGCCTTCGCCGCGGAATTCCAGGTAGGCGCCAACGACTTTTTCCTTGCGCAGGAATTCGGTCAAGGCCAGCACCACGTCGGTGGCGGTGATGCCGGGCGCGGGCCGGCCAGCGAGCTCGACGCCGATGATGTCCGGCGTGCGCATCCACGAGGCGCGGCCGAGCATGACGTTCTCGGCTTCGAGACCGCCGACGCCGACGGCGATGACGCCGAGCGCATCGACATGCGGCGTGTGACTGTCGGTGCCGACGCAGGTGTCGGGAAACGCGAGACCCTCCTGCGCGTGGATCACCGGGGACATCCGCTCCAGGTTGATCTGGTGCATGATGCCGTTGCCGGGCGGGATCACGTCGACATTCTTGAACGCGAAGCGCGTCCAGTCGATGAAGTGGAAGCGGTCGTCGTTGCGGCGATCCTCGATGGCGCGGTTCTTCGCGAACGCGTCCCGCTCGAAGCCGCCGTGTTCGACCGCGAGCGAGTGGTCCACGATCAGCTGCACCGGCACCACCGGATTCACCTTGGCCGGATCGCCGCCCATGTCGGCAATGGCATCGCGCAGGCCGGCCAGGTCGACCAATGCGGTCTGGCCGAGGATGTCGTGGCAGACCACGCGCGCCGGGAACCACGGGAAGTCGAGGTCGCGCTTGCGGTCGATCAGCTGCGTCAGATACGCATCGACCTTGTCCGGATCGGCCTTGCGCACGATGTTTTCGGCATGCACGCGGGCGGTGTAGGACAGCTTGTCGTAACTGCCCGGTGAAATCGCTTCGACGGCGGCGCGTGTGTCGACGTAGTCGAGCGACGTGCCGGGCAGCGGCTTGCGGAAACGAGTGGTATTCATGATTGATTGTTGACATCAGATGCGGCGAGGCGCTCATGATATCGCTGACGAGGAGACGACCATGCGGAATCGCGGATTTTGGTTGTTGGGGGCCCTGCTCGCGGCCGGTGGCGTTCGGGCGAGCACCGACCTGGGATGGCTGCAGGGCGACTGGTGCGGCGAGCGTGAGGGCGTGCAGAACGAGGAGCACTGGAGCAGCGCGAAAGCCGGCGTGATGCTGGGTTGGCATCGCGATACCCGCGACGGCAAGCTCGCCGGTTTCGAGTTCATGCGCATCACGTTCGATGCCGAGGGCATCCGCTTCCATGCGCAGCCGGGCGGCAAGCCCGAAACCGTGTTCCCGGCGACCGTGCACGAGGTGCATCGACTGGTGTTCGAGCAGCCGGCGCACGACTTCCCGAAGCGCGTGCACTATCGACTCAAGGACAACGGCGACCTGTTCGCGCGCATCGACGACGGCACCGATACCGGGCCGTCGATGGAATGGACCTGGTCGCGCTGCGTGGCAGCCGCGAAATAGTCAGCGGCAATCGTCGGGCAGATCGCCCTCAGTGACCGTGGTGGCCGACGCCGCGTCGATCGTGCCCAACGGCAGCATCCCGGCCGGCGGTGCAGACCGACCGCAACGGAACCAGATCTGGCCGTTCGCATTGCGATACGGCTGCAGCGCGAGCACGCCACGCGTCGTGTCGAACAGCAGGGTGCCGGCTTCGAGGCGCACACCGGTCAACGCGCCATACGGCGCGCTGCTCAGGCCGAGCTCGGCCAACGACTGTGGCACCTGGTCGTTGCTCATCACGACTTCGGCGTACGCGGTCTTGTACATGCCCGCTGCCGTCAGTGCCTCGGCCACGTCACCTCGACCCGCGCCCAACGACGGCAAGTTCAGCTTCGGCGTGCGCAGGAACGCGAACGCGGCTGCCGCCAGGATCGCGAACGTGAGCAGGCCGAGGCCCATGAACATCAGCGCGCGCTGGCGCTCGGGGGAGTTCGCGCTCGCCGTGACCGGCGCAGGGCGCGGCAGATCGCGAACGACCGGACGCGACGGCATCGGCGGCGGTGTCGGTGCAGCGCGTACCGATTCGATGCCGAGCAGCGCCAGGGCCGCATCCCGTTCGGTCCACTCACCCAGACCGTCCCACCACAACAGGTCGTCGCGACGCAGTGCGCCGTCGGCGACGAGCTGGCGGATCTTCTCCAGCGCATGCGGTCCCAACTGGTCGTTGCCACGACCGATCCAGATTTCCGCGGGTGTCGTGCTCATGCGCTTCTCGCAATATCGTCGGGTTGACCACGGCGCAGATGCACCAGCAGCAGGGAAATGGCGGCCGGGGTGACACCGCTGATGCGCGCCGCCTGACCCACGGTCGCGGGTTGTACGCGCGCCAGCTTCTGCCCGACTTCGGCCGACAGGCCGCGCACGTCGGCATAGGCAAAGCCGAGCGGAATCGGCAGCGATTCGTGGCGGCGCTGGCGCTCGATCTCGTCGCGCTGGCGATCGAGATAACCCGCGTACTTGATCCCGACCTCGACCTGCTCGGCGACCGCGGCATCGTCCACACCCGGACCCAGCGATGCGACCTGCATCAGCCTGGCGTAATCGAGTTCCGGACGGCGCAGCAATTCGATCGCGCTGGCTTCGCGCGTGATCGTGATGCCCAGCGTCTGCGCGATTTCGGCACCGAGCGCATTGTTCGGCGCCGCGTACACCCGCGACAAGCGGGCCTGCTCGGCCGCAACCGCGTCACGCTTGCGGGCAAACGCCGCCCAGCGCGCGTCATCGACGCAACCGAGGTCGCGACCGATCTCGGTCAGGCGGGTGTCGGCGTTGTCCTCCCGCAATTGCAGCCGGTATTCGGCGCGCGAGGTGAACATGCGGTAGGGCTCGGTGGTGCCGTGGGTGATCAGGTCGTCGATCAGCACGCCGACATAGGCTTCGTCGCGCCGCGGGCACCAGGCGTCACGGCCCTGCACCTTCAGCGCGGCGTTGAGACCGGCGATCAGCCCCTGCGCAGCCGCTTCCTCGTACCCGGTGGTGCCATTGATCTGGCCGGCGAAGAACAGGCCCTCGATCGCCTTCGTTTCCAGCGAGTGCTTCAGCCCGCGCGGATCGAAATAGTCGTATTCGATGGCATAACCCGGCCGCGTGATGTGCGCGTTTTCCATGCCCTGGATCGACCGCACCAGGGCCAGCTGCACGTCGAACGGCAGCGAGGTCGAGATGCCGTTCGGATAGATCTCGGTCGTGCTCAGGCCTTCCGGTTCGATGAAGATCTGGTGCGAGGTCTTGTCGGCGAAGCGCACGACCTTGTCCTCGATCGACGGGCAATAGCGCGGGCCGACGCCTTCGATCTTGCCGGTATACAGCGGCGAACGATCCAATCCGCTGCGGATGATGTCGTGGGTGCGTTCGCTGGTGTGGGTGATCCAGCAACTGACCTGCTGCGGGTGATCGGCCACCGAGCCGAGAAAACTGAAGACCGGCATCGGGGTGTCGCCGGGCTGTTCCTCGAGTTTCGAATAATCGATCGAACGGCCGTCGATGCGCGGCGGCGTGCCGGTCTTCAATCGATCGGCACCGAGCGGCAATTCACGCAGGCGCAGCGCCAGTGCCGTCGCGGGCGGGTCACCGGCACGCCCGCCTGCGTAGTGCTCGAAGCCGATGTGGATCTTGCCGGCGAGGAAGGTGCCGGCGGTCAGCACCACGGTCGGAGCGCGGAAACGCAGGCCCATCTGGGTGACGACACCGGCGACACGGTCGCCTTCCAGGATCAGGTCGTCCACGGCTTGCTGGAACAGCGTCAGATTCGGCGTCGTTTCGAGCACGCGCCGCACATGCGCCTTGTAGAGCGCACGGTCGGCCTGGCAGCGTGTTGCACGCACCGCCGGTCCCTTGCTCGCATTCAAGGTACGCCACTGGATGCCGGCGTGGTCGGCGGCGCGCGCCATCAGGCCGCCGAGCGCATCGACCTCCCGCACCAGATGGCCCTTGCCGATGCCGCCGATGGCCGGGTTGCAGCTCATCTGCCCCAGCGTCTCGATGTTGTGGCTGAGCAGCAGCGTGCGCGCACCACTGCGCGCGGCCGCGAGGCAGGCCTCGGTGCCGGCATGTCCGCCACCCACCACGATGACGTCGAATGTGCTGCTGTATTCCATGGTGTCCAATGGTTTCACGATAGGCGCCGCGGCGCGATTTTGTCAGTTTTCGGTCGCAGATTGCCGTTCCGGGTCGCGCCAATGTGGCGCCACAATCCGCCACTTTTTCCGGGCCTGCGAGAGGTCGAAATAGTGTGCGGCAGTTCACAGTTTATGCCGTCAGCAATTGTGAAGCGGCGCACATTTCGGGCCCCGCTGGCGCAACTCCTGCGACGACTTGAACGCACCGGGTCGGGCAAGCGCGCAACGCGCTGGACTGGCTGGCAGGGGACAGTCCTCGCGCCGACTCGGGAAGCTGCCGAAGTCCGCGGACGCGCGGACTTCAACCCGAACCAGGCCAGATCGGCCTGGTTCGTTCTGTCCGAACGGACGGTCCAGAACTGCCACGGCGAAGAAGGCTGGCGCCCGGCGGTCGTCGAGGAACAGGGGGTATCCTTTGTGACCGTTTAGTCCGGGCGCCAGTGACGCTGCGGTGCCGCGCGCTTGCGCCACACCACGTTATTTCGATTCTCGGGCTCAAGCCCCGTTGCCGCCCCCGCGGCGACCCCTCTCTTCCAGTACGTAAAATCGGGGCCGTTTGGATCATGCGCTTGTTTGCATTTCGCGACAACCTGCGCAAAGTCACAGTCGATCCGCTCACACCCCCGATGTGACCGCTGGCACGTTTTCTGCATGAACTCCATCGCAATCGAAGCAGGAGCTCAGGCCATGGACTCGCAACTCTCCACACTCGGCATCGACGAAGTCACCTTGCATCACGACCTGCTGATCGAACTCGGCAAAGTCGAGATGGCGCTCGAACAGATCCAGCCGGATCAAGAGACCCCGGCCGCGACCCAGTTCCAGCTGCTCGAGGGACGTCGCGCCAAGCTCAACGCGATGTTGTCCCGTCTCGCCGCCTGAGATCCCGCTTCCGGTTCTCCCGTTTCTCCTCCCCCTTCTGCCCGCCGTCTTGGCGGGTTTTTTTTGCCTGCGCCGCTGGATCCGCTAAGTTCGCGCGATGAATCGCACGGCATTGATCATCGGCATCTCCGGCCAGGATGGTGCGCTGCTCGCCGATCTGCTGCTGCGCAAGGGCTACCGGGTGCACGGCACGTCGCGCGATGCGCAACACACTGACTTCGCGAGCCTGGAGCGCATCGGCCTGCGCCAGCGCGTGAACTTGCATTCGCTGGCACCGACCGACTTTGGCAGCGTCGTTCAGGTACTGGGCAATCTGCATCCGGACGAGATCTACCTGCTGGCGGGGCAGAGTTCGGTCGCCCTGTCCTTCGAGCAGCCCGCGGCCACCCTGGAAAGCATCGCGATTGGCGCGTTGAACGTGCTCGAATCGATGCGTGTGCTCGACTTGCCGGCGCGGCTGTATCACGCCGGCTCCGGGGAATGCTTCGGCGACATCGACGGGATGGCTTGCGAAACCACGGCCTTCGCCCCGCGCAGCCCGTATGCGGTGGCCAAGGCCAGCGCCCATTGGGCGGTCGCCCACTACCGCGACGCGTATGGCCTGCACGCGAGCACCGGCATCCTGTTCAACCATGAGTCTCCGCTCCGGCCGGAGCGATTCGTGACGCGCAAGGTGGTGCGCGCGGCGGTGCGGATCGCCGCGGGTCAACGTGAACGACTTCGGCTCGGCACGCTGGACATCGCCCGCGACTGGGGTTGGGCACCGGAATACGTCGACGCGATGTGGCGCATGCTGGAGCAGCCGATGCCGGACGACTACGTGATCGCGACCGGCATCGCCACGCCGCTGGCCGAGTTCGTGGCGCGCACGTTTGCTGCCCTCGATCTCGACTGGCGCGATCATGTCGAGCATGACCCAAGTCTGCGTCGACCCAGCGACATCACGCGCAGTTGCGGCGACGCCGCCAAGGCCCGACGCCTGCTCGGTTGGCAAGCGACCACGTCGCTGGATACCCTGAT
Source organism: Lysobacterales bacterium (assembly GCA_016721845.1). Lineage (NCBI taxonomy): Bacteria > Pseudomonadati > Pseudomonadota > Gammaproteobacteria > Lysobacterales > Lysobacterales bacterium. The sequence goes on along the minus strand of JADKHK010000007.1, from coordinate 33,724 downwards.
CGGACACCTGATCGCCGCTGAACGAGGTCAGGCCTGGCCGACCGTCGCTTCGACGTCGCCCTCATCGGAGCTCACCCCGCCATGAAACGCGCCTTGATCACCGGCATCACCGGCCAGGACGGTGCCTACCTCGCCGAATTCCTGCTCGCGAAAGGGTATGAAGTGCATGGCATCAAGCGCCGTGCATCGAGCTTCAACACCGACCGCATCGACCATCTCTACCAGGACCCGCACGTCAGCGGCCGCCGCCTGGTCCTGCACTACGGCGATCTGACCGATGCGACCAACCTGATCCGGATCCTGCAACTGGTGCAACCGGACGAGATCTACAACCTTGGTGCGCAGAGCCATGTGCAGGTGTCGTTCGAGACGCCGGAATACACGGCGAACTCGGATGCGGTCGGAACGCTGCGCCTGCTCGAAGCGATGCGGATCCTCGGAATGGAGAAGAAGGCCCGCTTCTATCAGGCGTCCACATCCGAGCTGTACGGCAAGGTGCAGGAGACGCCGCAGCGCGAGACGACGCCGTTCTACCCGCGCTCGCCCTATGGCGTCGCCAAGCTGTACGCGTACTGGATCACCGTGAACTATCGCGAGTCCTACGGGATGTATGCGTGCAACGGGATCCTCTTCAATCACGAGTCGCCGTTGCGCGGCGAGACCTTCGTGACCCGCAAGATCACCCGCGCATTGGCCCGCATCCATCTGGGACTGCAGGACTGCCTGCATCTCGGCAATCTCGATGCCCGCCGCGACTGGGGCCACGCCCGCGATTACGTCGAGGCGCAATGGCTGATGCTGCAGCAGGACGCGGCCGAAGACTTCGTGATCGCCACCGGCGAGCAGCATTCGGTGCGCGATTTCGTCACCCGTGCCGCTGGCGAGATCGGCATCACCATCGACTGGCGCGGCAGCGGCCACGACGCACACGGCATCGTTGCATCGGCACCGCCGGATTCCGCCGCGAAGATCGGGCAACGCATCGTCGCGATCGACGCGCGCTACTTCCGTCCGGCCGAAGTCGAGACCCTGCTCGGCGACCCGAGCAAGGCGAAGTCCAAGCTCGGCTGGAGCGCACGGACCTCGTTCGCAGAACTCGTGAGCGAGATGATGCAGTCCGACCTCGCCCTCGCCCGCCGCGACGCCCTCGTCACCGATGCCGGCTACCGCGCGCCGAATCATCATGAGTGAACCCATGCACCAGGACGCCCGCATCCATATCGCCGGCCATCGCGGGCTGGTCGGTGGCGCGATACTGCGTCGACTGCAGGCCGAGGGCGCGACGAACCTGATCCTGCGCACGCATGCCGAACTGGACCTGATCGACCAGCATGCGGTCGATGCCTTCTTCGCCAGGGAACAACCGGAATTCGTCTTTCTGGCGGCGGCCAAGGTCGGTGGCATCCATGCCAACAATGCCTACCCGGCCGAGTTCATTCGCGACAACCTCGCGATCCAGACGAATGTCATCCACAGCGCCTGGAAGTACGGCGTGCGCAAGCTCTGCTTTCTCGGCTCGTCATGCATCTACCCGAAGCTGGCGCCGCAACCCTTGCGCGAGGACGCGCTGTTGACCGGTCCGCTCGAACCGACCAACGAGTGGTACGCGATCGCGAAGATCGCCGGCATCAAGATGTGCGAGGCCTACCGGAAGCAATACGGCTTCGACGCGATCAGCCTGATGCCGACCAACCTGTACGGCAGCGGCGACAACTTCGATCTGCAGAATTCGCACGTGCTGCCAGCGCTGATCCGCAAGTTCCACGAGGCCAAGCAGCGCGGCGAACCCTCGGTCACGATCTGGGGCAGTGGCACGCCGCGGCGCGAGTTCCTGCATGCCGACGATCTCGCCGACGCCGCCGTGTTCCTGATGCGCCACTACAGTGACGGGGCCTTCATCAATGTCGGGACCGGCGAGGACCTGACGATTCTGGCACTGGCGCAACTGGTCGCCGAGGTGGTCGGCTTCGACGGCACGATCGCGACCGATCCGACGAAACCCGACGGCACGCCGCGCAAGCTGATGGATGTGTCGCGCCTGCATGCACTTGGCTGGCGCCATCGCATCGGCTTGCGTGAAGGGATCGAGGCGACCTACGCGTCGTTTCGCGCCGCAGCGTCCTGACGGCGCTCCCAGAACCGGGCGGCACGGAAGAACGCGACGGCGCGCGCGCGCTTCGCGGTCAGCAGGAACCACAGCGCGAGCGCCACCAGATACGCCGCCATCAGCAGCGGCTCCGGCAGGTTCCAGCGCATGCATTGGCCGATGACGAGCCCGGCCAGCAATGTGAAGACCGACAGGCCGATGGCGGTACCGGCGGACTGAAACCCGGCATCGCGCATGATGTGGTGGACATGATCGTGATCGGCCGAGAACGGCGAACGCCCGGCGCTTGCGGCGCACGATCAGGACCAGGCAGTCGATCACCGGCACCGGCGCCAGCCACAGCGCCAGCACGGGGCTGACCGGATGACCTTCGTTCTGGGTCAGGCGAAAGCAGGTCCAGGCGATCACCAGCCCGAGCAGGGCGCTGCCGGAATTGCCCATGAAGGCGTGCGCCCGCGCCCGCCATGGAAAGCGGAAGTTGAATGCGAGAAAGCCGGCCACGGCACCGACCATCACCAGGCTGCGCTTCACCAGCACGACGTTGCCCGAGTAGGCCGCCGCCGCGACGACCATCAGCAGGGTCGCCAGCACCAGAGTGCCGGCCAGTCCGTCGACCCCGTCGATCATGTTCATCGCATTGATCAGGCCCACGGTCGCGAAGATCGTGATCGGCACCGACAACGCACCCAGCGGCGTATCGCCGATGCCGAGCACCGGCCCGAGATGCTCGATGCGCACGCCGCCGCCATAGATCAGGATCAGCGCCGCCGCGACCTGCACGCCGATGCGCAGCCACCAGCGCAGGTCGTATCGATCGTCCAGCCAGCCGGTCACCACCAGCATCACCGCGGCCACGACGAAAGCCGTAGCGGCGGAGGTCGATTCGACCACCGTCATCATCGTCACGACGATGCCGAACAGCATCGCGACACCGCCGGTAGCCGGCGTCACCCACGCATGGTTTTTGCGGTCGGTCGGATGGTCGACGAGGCCGAGACGCGCGGCGACCGGAAACAGCAGCAGCATCGCGAATGCGGTCAGTCCGGCCGCAGCCAGCAATCCCCACCACCATGCACCATCGAATCCATCGAACCGCATTCCATCCACCGATCTGCACGCTGGCAACCCGCATCTTTTAGCATCTGCGCAATTGCACGAACAACCGAACGCAGCATCCTCTGCTGTGACGCCGTGCTTATCGAGGCTTCACCGACGCGTGTTATACCGAACCCCATGATTGACCTGCATTGCCACTTGCTGCCGCGCATCGACGACGGCGCACCCGACATGGCGACAGCGTTGGCGATGGCGCGTATCGCGGTCGCTGACGGCATCACCGTCACCGCCTGCACGCCGCATATCTATCCCGGCCTGTACGAGAACAACACGAACGGCATCCGGGTCGCGATTCAATCGATGCAGACCCGTCTCGACCAGGAGGGCATCGCGCTACGCCTGGTCGAAGGGGCGGACGTGCATGTCGTGCCCGACCTGGTCGATGGTCTGCGCGACGGCCGCATCCCGACCCTGGCCGGCTCGCGCTATTTCCTGTTCGAGCCGCCCCACCACGTGGCGCCGCCGCGACTCGAAGAGACCGCATTCAACGCGATGGCCGCCGGCTACGTGCCGATCGTGACGCATCCGGAACGTCTGAGCTGGATCGAGTCACATTATCCCGTGTTCCAGCGCATGGCCCGGGCCGGCGCGTGGATGCAGCTGACCGCCGGTGCCGTGACCGGGCGCTTCGGGCGCCGACCGCAATACTGGGCGGAACGCATGCTCGACGAGGGGCTGGTCGCGATCATCGCCACCGACGCGCACCGGGCCGACCGGCGCCCGCCATTGCTCGCGGAAGCACGTGCTGCAGCGGCGCGGCGCCTCGGCGAAACCGAAGCCGACCAGCTTGTGCGGGTGCGTCCGCAGGGCGTGATCGACAACGTCGCGCCGGCGGCCCTGCCTCCCTTGCCCGCGGTTGGGACCGGCGACCGCGAATCGCCATCCGGCGGGTTTTGGCGGCGCCTGTTCCGGCAGGCATAATCATTGCTTGGACAAATGTGATCCATTTCACACTTTGGGACGATGCATGTTGAGATTCGCGGCCTTGGTGGCCTTGTTGCTGCTCTCCCTGGCGGGCTGTTCGTCGTCGTCGGCGCTGAAAAGCGGCTCGGCGAAAGCGGTCACCGCCACCCAATCGCTGCCGCCCCCGGACACCACGGCTGCGTCTGGCGCCTATGTCGGCGTCTCGGACTACCGCGTCGGGCCGCTCGATTTGCTGGAAGTCTCGGTCTTCCAGGTGCCGGACCTGAACCGGACGGTGCGGATCAACACCAGCGGCCAGATTTCCCTGCCCCTGATCGGCGCAATCCGCGCCGGCGGCAAGACCGTGACCGAACTCGAGGCCGAAATCGCCGCCAAGCTGTCCGCGCAGTTCCTGCAGAACCCGCAAGTCAGCGTGTTCGTGAAGGAGTTTTCCAGCCAGCGCATCACCGTCGAGGGCGCGGTCAAGAATCCCGGCATCTTTCCGATCACCGGCAAGACCTCGCTGCTGCAGGTCATCGCGATGGCGCGCGGTTTCGAGGAGCTGGCGGACGAGCGCACCATCATCGTTTTTCGCACCATTGAAGGCAAGAAGATGGCGGCCTTGTTCAACATTCGCGAGATTCGCGCGGGTCAGGTGGAGGACCCGCAGATTTACGGCGACGATATCGTCGTCGTCGAACGCTCGGGCGTGCGCAGCGCCTACAAGAGCGTGATCGACGGCCTGCGTGGCCTGATCGGCTTCAGCGCATTGTGATCCGGCACATGGACCGGGCCGGAGACAGGACATGAGAGACAGCAATCACCCAGGTGGCGCCGGCCGTGGCCAGTTGCCGGTGCCGATTTCCGAAGGTCGCGGTGGCCAGTTGGCGCCGGTCCAAGCGGTCACGCCGAGCACGGTGCTGGCCGAACTGCGCCAGGCCGAAGCGCCCAACAGCGACGAAATCAACCTGCTCGACTACTGGAACATCCTGGTCAAGCGGCGCTGGACCCTGATCGGACTGGCCCTGCTGGTGATGTTCGCGGCGTTCGTGAACACGCTGCTGACGACGCCGATCTTCCGCGCCGCCGCGACCATCCAGATCGACCGCGAAACCCTGAACGTGGTCAATGTCGAGGGCGTGACGCCCCAGGGCGCGACCAATGACTGGGAGTTCTATGAGACCCAGTACCAGTTATTGCGCAGCCGCAGCCTCGCCGAGCGCGTCGCCTCGCAACTGCGTCTCGGCGCCGACCCGTCGATGCGCCAGCAGACGCAACCGTCGCCGTGGTCGGCCCTGCTCGGCTCGCTGTTCGGCGGTCAGAAGAAGCCGGAGCCGGCCAAGCCGGCCTCGGCCAAGGTCGAAGACGATCGCAACTATTCCGGTGTCATTGCCGGCGGACTGACGATCGAGCCGGTGCGCGATTCGCGCCTGGTCAACATTCTCTACGACAGCCCCGACCCGCAATTCGCGGCGCGGGTCGCGAACGCGGTGGCCGAATCCTTCATCGCGACCAATCTCGAACGCCGCTTCGATGCCTCGTCCTATGCCAAGGGTTATCTCGAAGACCGGCTGGCGCAGCTGAAACAGAAGCTCGAGGACTCCGAGCGGGAACTGGTCGCCTTCGCGCAGAAGGAGCAGATTCTTTCCGCCACGAGCAACCAGACGCTGATGGAACAGAATCTCGGCGAGCTGAATTCCGCGGTCGGCGCAGGCCCAGGGCGCACGCATCCGGACCGAGGCCCGCTGGCGCCAGGCCCAGGCCAGCATCGGCGCCGCCTTGCCGGCCGACATGCTCGAAGGCTCGAACATCCGGCCCCTGCAGGACCGTCGCTCGACCTTGCAGAGCACGTACCAGGAGAAATTGCGGCTGTACAAGCCGGACTATCCGGAAATGAAACAGCTGCAGGCCCAGATGGATGAAGTCGATCGCCAGATCGCCGCCGAGATCGAGGGCATCAAGGCCACGGTGAAGGCCGAGTACGATTCCGCGCTGACGCAGGAAACCCTGCTGCGCGAACAACTCACCCAGATCAAGTCCGAGACCCTCGATCTGCAGAGTCGATCGATCGACTACAACATCCTGCAGCGTGAAGTCGCGACCAATCGCGAGCTCTACGACGGCCTGCTGCAGCGCTACAAAGAAATCGGTGTCGCCGGGGGCGTCAGCAGCAACAACATCTCGATCGTCGACCGCGCCCAGGTGCCGGGTGGCGCCTACAAGCCCAACATGCGCCGCAACCTGCTGATCGGCCTGTTGATCGGCCTGTTCCTCGGCGTGCTGCTGGCCTTGTTGCTCGAATATCTGGATGACACGGTGAAGACACCGGAGGACATCGAGAAGAAGCTCCGCCTCGTGCACCTCGGCGTGATCCCGAAGCTGGGCAAGGACATCACGCCGACGGCGGCGCTGATCGACGTCCGCTCCGGCTTCGCGGAAGCCTATCGCTCGGTGCGCACGGCCCTGCAGTTCTCGACCGAGAGTGGCGTGCCCGCCGTGCTGGTGATCACCAGCACCCAGCCCGGCGAAGGCAAGAGCACGACCGCGAAATCACTGGCGCGCAACTTCGCCCTGCTCGGCAAGCGCGTCTTGCTGATCGATGCCGACCTGCGCAATCCGTCGCTGCACCGCGTGTTCGATCTCGACAACTCGATGGGGCTGAGCAATTGCCTGTCCGGCGCGGCCAAGCCGGGCCAGTGCATCCATCGCGTCGACCAGGCGGGCATTTCGGTGATGCTCAGCGGACCGCTGCCGCCCAACCCGGCCGAATTGCTGGCCGGCCCGCGCATGATCAGCCTGTTGACCCAGGCCAGCGAACGCTTCGACCAGATCATCATCGACGCCCCGCCGGTGCTGGGTCTGGCCGATGCGCCGATCCTCGGCAACCTGGCCAAGGGCACCTTGCTGGTGGTCGAAGCAGGGCGGACCCGTGTCGGCGCGGTGAACACGACAATCAAGCGCCTGCTCGGAGCGCGCTCGCGCCTGATCGGCGCGGTGTTGACCAAGTTCGATGCGAAGGCGGCAGGTTATGGCTACGGCTATGGCGGCTACGGCTACAGCAGCTACCAGTACTACAGCTACGGTGGCTCGGCGCCGAAGAAGCTGACGGCGCGCCGCGAGGAATCCTGAGCGGTGAGCTTCGACGCGCTCGATCTCGCGTTGGCGCTGCACGCAGCGCCGGGGCGTATCGACGAATTGCGGGCGCGGCCCCTGCCTGAGCGCGGCATGGCGCCCTGGCTGCGGGTCGCGCTCGCGCAGCCGGACGCGCTGGCGGACGCCAGTGCCGCGTTTCCGGCCGATGCCGGACGGCTGGTCGACGCCGCGCGCTTCTATGTCGAACAACAACTGTTGGCGCGTGAATTCGACCAGGACCCCTGGCGCGTGCTCGGCGTCAATCCCGATGCGGCACCGGAACTGATCCGCGCACACCATCATTTGCTCGTGCGACTGGTCCATCCCGATCGCAGCGACGATTGGGCCTCGGCCTATGCCGATCGTGTCAACCGTGCCTGGCGGCAACTGCGTGACGCCGACGGTCGTGCGACCGCGCTCCAACACCCCCCGACCCGAACCGTCATCGAACCCTGGGAGGCGCGCCCGGCGACGCCGCGCAGTGCCACGCGCGCCGACCTGTCCCCGGTGCCGGCACCCCGCGGACGATCGCAGCCCCTGCCCTGGATCGCCGGTGGCGTCGCACTCGCCGTGCTCGCGGCGGTGGCCCTGCAACGCCTGCGCCCCGCGGACGAACCGCCAGCCACGCCGGCCACCGTCGCCGACGCGACAGCCGCCGCCCCCTGGTATGCCGAGACCCGCGCAGCCACCCCCGAGCCGATGGCGTTGCCGGCCATGGTGCCGATCGCGACCTTGACCCCGGACCGGTCGGCCGCGCCCGAGCATCCCGCCAAGGCGATCCGCGCCGCGCCATCGCCGGCCTCGGTCACACCGGCACCCGTGCGGATCGACCCGCCCGTACGCCCGCGCACACACACGTCGGTCAAGGTCGCGGAGACGCCGGGCGCCGAACCGCCGCCCGAGGCGAGCGTCGTCGCGATCGCGGATCCGGTCGCCGTCGCTGCGGTTGCCGATGCCGCGCCGCCGCCGGAAGCAACCGCACTGCCCAGCCTCGATGCGCAAAGCGGCCCAACCGTGCTGCGACATTTCCGCGAACGCTACGCCCAAGGCGACCTCAGCGGCCTGCTCCGCCTGTATGCGCGCGAGGTCCATGCCGACGTGCGTCGTGTCGCCGAGATCGCCAGCGACTACACGCGCCTGTTCAACGGCAGCCAGCAGCGCTACATCGATTTCAGCGACATGCAGTGGCAGCAGCGCGACGACCGCGTGGTTGGACGGGCGCGCTACGAGACCGGCTATCGCAAGCGGCCGTCGCTGCGCAAACACCTGGAGCGCGGCGAGGTCGAACTGGAACTCGTGCTCGATGGAGCCGAATCCCGGCTGCGTCGCTTCGAACTGCGCGCGGACCGAGGCCGATGACGGCACGCCGCCGCCTCTGGATGATCCTCGCTGCGCCGGCCCTGGCCTTGGCCTGGCTGGTCCTGCACATCGGTGTGGCCGACCTGCTCGTCGCGCAGGATCCGGACGCGGCGCTGGCCTGGTGGCCGCACCACGATGGCGCGCAACTGCAACTCGCCGAGATCGCCGCCGAACCGGGCGGCGATGCCGCGCAGGCCGTCGCTCGGGCGCGCGCCGTGCTGGCTCGCACGCCGCTCAACGGTGTCGCCTACCGGGTGTTGGGGCGTGTCGCCGATGGCGCAGGCGATGAAGCCGGCGCACTGGCGCATTACCGGATCGCGGCACACCGCGCGCCACGCGATCGTCCGGCGCTGGGCTGGCTCGCGAACCACGCCGTGCTGCACGGTGATTTCACCGCGGCGCTGGCGCGCACCGACCAGTTGCTGCGCGTCTCGCCGGGGCTGCTCGACGACACCCTGCCCACCCTGGCCGCGCTCGCCGCCATTCCGGAAGCACGGGTCGCGCTGCTGCGCCTGCTCGGAGAAGGCGCACCGCCATGGCGTCCCCGGTTCCTGTCGTGGTTGAGCCAGCAACCCGGCGCGCTGCCGCTGATCACGGCCTTGTTTTCGCCGCTGCGCGCCGCGCCGCAACCCCTCAGCATGGCCGAGCGTTCGGCCTGGATCGATCGCCTGCTGCGCGAGACCCGCGTCGCCGAGGCCCAGTTCCTGTGGATCGAGGCGCTGCCGGACGAGCGCCGCAAGGTGCTCGGCAATGTCTTCGATGGCGGCTTCGAACTGCCGCCCGACAATGGCGGCTTCGGCTGGACCTTTGCGCCGGTCGCGGGCGCGACCATCCATCAGGAACCGACCGCCGGGGCCGGCGGCGAGCAGGCGCTGGTGATCGACTTCCATGACCGCCGCGTCGCGTTTGCGCATGTCCAGCAACGCCTCGCCCTCCCGCCCGGACGCTACGCCCTGCGCGGTCGCACCCGCATCGACGGCTTGCGCAACGAGCGCGGCCTGCACTGGCTGCTGCGCTGCGACGACGGTCGTCTGCTCGCGGAAACCGAACGCTTCCAGGGCAGCAGTTCATGGCGCGACTTCCGCGTCGACTTCGAACGTCCTGTCGACGCCTGCAATGGCCAGACCCTCGTCCTGCACCTCGACGCGCGCATCGCGCCGGAGCAAATGGTCGGCGGCCGCATCTGGTTCGACGACCTGCGCATCTCGACGATCAAACATTGACCAGCCACGCCCGCCGATGCGATCCTCATGCGCGACTATCCCCGATGACGCCTCCCGCTGGAGCGTCAGGGTTCCTACGGAGAAGCCAATGAAAACCCTGTTCTTCCTGACGCTGGGCCTCGGACTGATGTCCGGTGGTGCGCGCAGCCGACGCGGTGGCCGCGCCGCTGCAGGCGACACTCAAGGAAATCACCGGTTCGGTGCTGGTGAACCAGGGCGAACAGTTCGTCGAACTCGCGCCCGGCACGCAGCTCAAGCCCGGCGACCGCGTCATGTCGATGGAAGACTCGAAGGCGCTGGTGCGTTATTTCGATGACTGCGAAGTCGAGGTCAAGGCCGGCGATGTCTACACCGTCGACGAGCGCCTGCCCTGCCCCTGCCTGAACTTCAAGGGCGAAGAAGACCCGGTTGCGACCCTGGTCGAGTCGACCGGTGACCTGAGCTTGCGCCAATACGACGAGTCCTACGCCGGCATTTCGGCCGGGCAGATGCTGCACATCGGCGACCGTGTGCGGATCGCGAACGAATCCAAGGGCCTGTTCGAATACCGCGACGGCTGCCGCGAAGAAGTCGCGGAATCCAGCGACTTCGAGATCCCCGACCAGTCGCCCTGCCTGTGCGCGGCCCTGGTGTTCGACAAGGTGGCGCCGGTGCAGGGTTCGCTGGTGACCAACCCGCGCGTCATCATTCCGACGATCATCGGCGCCTGCCTGGCGATCGACCACGACGATGGCAATTTCAACTGCAACGACGAGCAGGCCAGCCCGTAAGCGGTCGGCTTGCGTATCATCGATCGGGCCGCGCTGAGCGGCCCGATTCGTTTCCGGAGCCCGCGTTGGCGCATCCCCACCCCGACCCACCCGGCAGCCGCAGCGCACTGCTGATCTGCGGCGGCTTTCTCGGCCTGTGCGTGCTCGCGGGTGGCGGAACCCGTCAGGGCTTGCCGGTCGAAGCCGTGCTGCAACTGCTGGCGCTGCCGCTGATCGTGCTGGCTGGCGCGCGCCTGTCGGTGCGCCCGATGTCGCGGCCGCAGGGCCTGGTCGTGGGCTGGATGCTGCTGGTGCTGGCCTGGAACCTCGCGCAATGGCTGCCGTTGCCGGTGTCGATCTGGAGCGCCTTCGGCGGTCGCGCCGAACTGGTGGCCGAACTGCGCAGCGCCGGTGTCGGGATCGGCTGGCATGCCCTGTCGCTGGATCCGGATGCGACCCTGCGCGCGACGCTCGCCCTGCTGCCGCCGATGGCAGTGGGACTGCTGAGCCTCAGCCTGCCGCGGCGGCAACAGGTACGCCTGCTGCAGTTGATCCTGGTCCTGGCTCTGGCCAGCGCGGTGCTCGGCCTCGCCCAATTGGCCGGCGGCCCCGATAGCCCGCTGCGCTGGCACGCCATCACCAATGCCGATAGCGCCGTCGGGCCCTTCGCCAACCGCAACCATCTGGCCACCCTGCTGGTGTTGTCGCTGCCCCTGGCGGCCGCGCAGATGATCAATGCCGGCGCGCGCATCATGGCCGGGGAACAGCGCCCCCGACGCACCGCAGCACTCACCGTCGGCATCGTCGCCGGCGTGTTGTTGCTGCTGGCACTGGCGATGGTGCGCTCGCGCTCGGGCGTGGTGCTGGCCGGACTGGCCGCACTCGCGGCCGCCGCGATGCTGTGGCGTCGCCACGAAGACAGCGACGAGCGCCCGCGTCGCGGCGTGAAGCGCTGGTTGGCCGTGGCCGGCATCGGCGGCCTGATCCTCGCCGTCCAGTTCGGATTCTGGGGTCTGCTGCAACGCTTCGATGCCGATCCGATGGACGATCTGCGCTGGACGATCACCCGCAACACCCTGGCGGCGGCCGATCATTTCGGTCCGTTCGGGGTCGGGGCCGGCGGCTTCGTCGCCGCCTACGAATCGATCGAACCCGCGACCGATCGCCAGTCCGTGCTGATCAACCGCGCCCACAACGACTGGGCGGAATGGTGGCTGGAAGGCGGCTGGCCCCTGGCCATCCTGCTCGCGGGCGGGCTGCTGTTGCTGGCCTGGCGCACCGGCGTCGCCTGGATCCAGCGCGGCGATGCAGCCGTCTGGCAACGCGCCGCCGCCATCGGCCTGTGGCTGATCCTGCTGCATTCGCTCAGCGACTATCCCTTGCGCACCACCGCCATCGCCTGCGTCGCCGCGGTGCTGCTCGCCCATTCCTTCCAGAACCAGAGAATGTAGGAGCGAGCCCCGGCTCGCGACCGCTCGCGACCGCTCTGGGCTCTGGTTCTGGCGCATGAGAAGCCCGCAGCGGTCGCGAGCCGGGGCTCGCTCCTACTAGGATCCGCCCATGAAGATTCTGGTCACCGGCGGGGCGGGTTATATCGGCAGCCACACCTGCGTGGTGCTGCTGGCGGCAGGGCACGAGATCGTCGTGCTCGACAACCTCTGCAATGCCTCGGCCGAGTCGTTGCGGCGGGTGCAGGAGATCAGCGGGCGCGCGCTGCGCTTCGTCGAAGGGGATGTGCGCAACGCCGGCGACCTTGCCCGCGCCTTCAGCGGCGGCATCGACGCGGTTGTTCATTTCGCGGCGTTGAAAGCCGTCGGCGAAAGCTGCGAACAGCCGTTGCGCTATTTCGACCACAATATCGGCGGCACCATCGCGCTGTTGCAAGCGATGCGCGAACACCGCACGCGACGGCTGGTGTTCAGTTCATCGGCCACCGTCTACGGCGCCGCCGCATCGATGCCGGTCGATGAGGATGCGCCGCTGGGCGTCACCAATCCGTACGGCCGCACCAAACTGGTGATGGAAGACCTGATCCGCGACCTGTGCGCAGCCGACCCGGACTTCGGCGCCGTACTGCTGCGTTATTTCAATCCGGTCGGGGCGCATCCGAGCGGGTGCATCGGCGAAGACCCGATCGGCCCGCCCAACAACCTGATGCCTTACGTCGCGCAGGTCGCCGTCGGCCGCCGCGATCACCTCAACGTGTATGGCAATGATTACCCGACGCCCGACGGCACCGGCGTGCGCGACTATCTGCATGTGATGGACCTGGCCGACGCCCACGCCCGCGCGCTCGAGTTTGTTCAGCACCGCACCGGCGCGCATGTATTCAATCTCGGCACCGGCCGCGGCCACAGCGTGCTCGAACTGGTGCGCGCCTTCGAAGCCGCCAGCGGTCGCGCCGTGCCGTATCGCATCGGTGCACGCCGCCCCGGCGATGTCGCCATCCTCTACGCCAATCCCGCACGCGCCACCCGCGAACTCGCATGGACCGCCACGCGCACCCTGGCCGACATGTGTACCGACACCTGGCGCTGGCAATCCGCGAATCCGGATGGGTATCGATAGGTGGGTGGTTGCGAGCCGGGGTGGTTGCGAGCCAGAGCGGTCGCGGGCCGGGGTGGTTGCGAGCCAGAGCGGTCGCGGGCCGGGGTGGTTGCGAGCCAGAGCGGTCGCGAGCCGGGGTGGTTGCGAGCCAGAGCGGTCGCGAGCCGGGGCTCGCTCCTACAAGAGCATCAACCCTCGACCTGTAGGAGCGAGCCCCGGCTCGCGACCGCTCTGGCTCTCGACCGCTCTCCTACAAATGCGCCGACCCGCGACCTCCCATGTACGGATAATCCTCCGCCATTGCACACAATGCCGCGCGAACCGGATTGTCATGCACGTAGCGCAGCGCCAGCAGGAATTCACGTTCGTTCCTGATCGCGCGATCGTGGAACGCGTGTTGCCAAACCGGACCCGATGTCGAACGCATTGCCTGAACCTGCCGAGCGCTGAGCGACTTGAATGTCTGAATGACACGCGACAGCGAATACTGGTTCAGCTGCAGCACGCCATGCCAATGGTCCGGCATCAACACCCACGCCATGACCGTCGCATCCAGAAACGTCCTCGGCAGGCCATGCAAGTCGCACACCGCATTCGCCAACGCAGCGTCGCAAAATAGTGGCGCACGACTGCGAACGACCGTCGTCACCAGATACACCGCGCCCGGCACCGACATCCGGCCGCGGCGCAATGCAGAATGACCGTTTCCGGTGAGCTGTTCCATCCGTTCACGATGCCGCAGCGATGCATCGCGACGCCTGCGACGCCGTCGGAACATGCGCTGCGAAATGTCGGGTTTGGTCGATCGCCAGGGCGGTCGCGAGCAGGGGCTCGCTCCTACAAGAGCGTCAACCCCCGACCTGTAGGAGCGAGCCCCGGCTCGCGACTCTCCTGCAAATGCGTCGGCCCGCGAATCCGAAAAAACCGAATAACATTCCACCATGACCACCCTCGTCACCGGCACCGCCGGATTCATCGGATCGAACGTCGCGATGCGGCTGCTGGCGCGGGGCGAACGCGTGATCGGGCTCGACAATCTCAACGACTACTACGACGTGAACCTGAAGCGCGCGCGCTTGGCGCGGTTCGCGGATCATCCGAACTACGTGCATGTGCACGCGGACCTGGCCGATCGTGCGGCGGTCGAGGCCTGTTTCGCGACGCACCGGCCGACGCGGGTGGTGAACCTGGCGGCGCAGGCCGGGGTGCGTTACGCGGCCGAGAATCCGCATGTGTACGTGAGCAGCAATGTCACCGGCTTCCTGCACATCCTGGAGGGCTGCCGGCACAACGGGGTCGAGCACCTGGTCTACGCCTCGACCAGTTCGGTGTACGGTGCGAACACGGCCATGCCGTTCTCGGAACACCAGCCGACCGAACATCCGCTGACGCTGTACGCGGCGACCAAGAAAGCCAACGAGATGATGGCGCACAGCTACGCGCATCTGTATGGCACGCCCTGCACCGGCCTGCGCTTCTTCACCGTCTACGGTCCCTGGGGCCGACCGGACATGGCGTTGTTCCTGTTCACCAAGGCGATCCTGGCCGGCGAACCGATCCGCGTGTTCAACCACGGCCGCCACAAGCGCAGCTTCACCTATGTCGACGACATCGTCGAAGGTGTGATCCGCACGCTCGACCATCCACCCGCGAAGAACACGGACTGGAACGGCGCTGCACCCGATCCGGCAACCAGCGGCGTCGCGCCGTACCGCATCTTCAACATCGGCAACGAACAGCCCGTCGAGCTGCTGCGCTACATCGAGGTGCTGGAACACAGCCTCGGCCGCAAGGCGATCATGCAGCTGCTGCCGCTGCAGCCCGGCGACGTGCCCGACACCGAAGCCGATGTGTCGGAACTGATCGCGAACGTCGGATATCGCCCGGTCGTATCGGTCGAAGACGGCATCGCGAACTTTGTGCACTGGTATCGCGGGTACTACGCGGCCTGATGCGTACCCGCGGCGCCACCGGTCCATGAGGATTCTGTTTCCCGGCATCACCCATCCGCGTCCCGGCGGCGCCGAGACGCTGGTCATCGATATCGTTCGCCACGCCCACGCGGTGCTCGGCATCCCCGCGGTGTTGATGGGTTCGCGCGACGCCTTCGTGGCGCGACGCCTGAACGAACTCGCGGTGCCGCACACCTTGGTGACGGAAGAAGAGCTGCACGGATTCCGCACCGCCCACGACGACCTGTTCGTGCACTTCGGCCGCACGCCGTGGTTGCCGCGCGTGGCGCACCTGCCCGGGCGCGCGCTGGTCTGGGGCATCCTCGACACGCTGGTGACGGCCTGGAACCACGTCGGCGAGCGCCGCCTGTTCGGTCGCAGCCCGCTCGCCGATGCGCTCAATCGCGGCCTGATCCGCCGGCTGCTGCGGCAACAGGCATTGCTCGCGATGGATGGCGCGACCGCCGATGCCATCGACGGCTTCGTCGGCGGCGATGCGCACACGCCGATCCTCGCCCTGCCCTTCGACGTGTCCGACCGCCGCACGCCGCGCGCCGCCGCATCGCGTCCGGTCACGGTGCTGTCCTACATCGGCCGCAGCGACAACGCCTGGAAGATATGGCCGGTGCGACGCCTGCTGCGCGACCTCGCGCAGCTCGACGGCCGCTTCGAACTCGATGTGTACACCGACCACGCGGGCCCGTTCGCGGCGATGATCGACACCGTGCGCGGCGCCAACACCGACGTGAACTATCACCTCGGCCTCTACGGTGCGGCGCTGCGCGATCGCCTGTCCGATCGCTCGGACCTGCACCTGTCGATGGGCTTGTCCGCACTCGAAGGCGCCCTCGCCGGCGTGCCGACCGCGCTGATCGATCCCGGCCATGTCGACCTGCCCGATCATTACCGCTATCGCTGGCTGCACGACACCGAACGCTGCACGCTGGCGCGGTTCGTCGACGACACGCCGGTCTTTCCGGGACACACGCTGATGGCGCTGCTGCAGGCCGCGACCTCCGATCGACGTGTCGCACTCGCCACGCAGGGTGCGGAACACGTCGCCACCCACCATCACCCCGACTCAATCGTGCGGCGACTGATCGCCACCCCGAGCACGTGGACGAATCGTGACCTGTGCCGCTGGACACCGGCGGCGTGGCCGACGGTTCGCCCGTTCCGGCGCACCCGGCCCTTGTAGGAGCGACCCACGGGTCGCGATGCTTTCCCGTCCGATCCCAACCCAGCCAAACTACAAACCCTCACCCCCAATCACCCCTGTAGGAGCGAGCCCCGGCTCGCGACCGCTCCGAGGCTTCCGCATGACCGCTGAAACCAGTGTCTTCATCCACCCCTTGGCCGACGTGCAGACCACCCAGATCGGCAATGGCACCAAGGTCTGGCAGTACGTCGTCGCATTACCGGGCGCGCGCATTGGTGTGGACTGCAATGTCTGCTCGCATTGCTTCATCGAGAACGACGTCGTCGTAGGCGATCGGGTCACGATCAAGAATGGCGTGCAGTTGTGGGATGGTTTGCGCGTCGGCGATGACGTCTTCATCGGCCCGAATGCGACATTCACGAATGACCGTTGGCCTCGTAGCGGCAATCGCGGGTTCGAGGCGTTGCTCACGACCGTGGGTTCTGGCGCCTCGATTGGAGCTGGCGCAGTAGTCTTGCCTGGGTTAGTGATCGGGAATGGCGCGATGGTCGGGGCCGGATCTGTGGTGACCCGAGACGTACCACCGGGCAAGCTCGTCCTTGGGAATCCTGCTCGAGTCGTTGGAGACGCACACGATGCAAATTAGCGAGTGCAAGATTCTGGATCTCCCCAAAATCCATGACGCCCGCGGCAACCTCACCTTCATCGAGGGTGGCCGACACGTGCCTTTCGAGATTCAGCGCGTTTATTACCTCTACGATGTACCTGGCGGCGCCGAGCGCGGCGGGCATGCGCACAAGGCATTGCATCAATTGATCGTGGCCATGTCCGGTAGCTTCGATGTCGTATTGAATGACGGCAGAGACAAGAAGCGCTTCCACCTCAACCGTTCCTACCAGGGCTTGTATGTCTGTCCGATGATCTGGCGCGGGCTCGACAATTTTCGTCGGGCTCGGTGTGCATGGTGCTGGCGTCCAACCGATACGGGAAGACGATTACTACCGCGACTACGACGACTACCTGCGCGCTCAGGGCATCTCATGACGTCCGTTCCGTTCCTCGACATCGGCGCCGCCTACCGAGAGCTGAAGACAGAAATCGACGCTGCCGTCATGCGCGTCGTCGCGTCGGGTTGGTACATCCTCGGCCCTGAAGTCGACGCCTTCGAAGCGGAGTTCGCGAGCTACGTCGACGCGCAGCACTGCATCGGCCTCGCGAACGGGCTGGATGCGCTGCACCTCGCACTGCGCGCGATGGACGTGGGCCCGGGCGATGAAGTCATCGTTCCGTCGAACACCTACATCGCAACCTGGCTCGCGGTCAGCCAGTGCGGCGCGACGCCGGTGCCGGTCGAACCGGACGAGGCGACCTACAACATCGATCCGGGCCTGATCGAAGCGGCCATCACGCCGCGCACCAAGGTCATCCTGCCCGTGCATCTGTACGGCCAGCCTGCTGACATGGACCCCATCCTGGCCATTGCGCGCCAGCACGGCCTGCGCGTGCTGGAAGACGGGGCGCAGGCCCACGGCGCGCGCTACAAGGGCCGGCGCATCGGCGGCCATGGCGACGCGGTGGCCTGGAGTTTCTACCCCGGAAAGAACCTCGGCGCGCTCGGAGACGCCGGTGCCGTGACGACCAACGATCCGGCCATCGCGGATCGCATTCGGGTGTTGCGGAACTACGGTTCGCGCGTGAAATACGTCAACGAAGTCCAGGGCTATAACAGCCGCCTCGACCCGCTCCAGGCGGCAGTCCTGCGCGTCAAGTTGCAGCATCTCGATGCCTGGAATGCGCGCCGCGCCGACATCGCGCGAACCTATGTCGAGGGACTGCGCGACACCGCCCTGCAATTGCCGCAGGTGGCGGACTTCGCCGAACCGGCCTGGCATCTGTTCGTGGTCCGACACCCGCAGCGCAACGTGCTGCAGGCGCGTCTGACCGAAGCCGGCATCGGCACGCTGATTCATTACCCGATCCCGCCGCACCGGCAACAGGCCTATGCCCAAGCCGGTTTCGCGATCGATGCCTTCCCGATCGCATCACGCATAGCCGACGAAGTGCTGAGTGTGCCGATGGGGCCGCATCAAGACGGTGCGCAGACGAAGACTGTGATGGACGCAATTCGCGTCGGCACATGAGCGCGGCGCCGGACGTTAACTATCGTCCCGACATCGATGCGTTGCGCGCGTTCGCTGTGCTGCCGGTCGTGTTGTTCCATTTGGGCACAGGCTGGTTACCCGGAGGATTCCTTGGTGTCGACGTGTTCTTCGTCATCTCTGGATACCTGATTACCGGGCTTCTGCTACGTGACTTAAGTGGAGCTGGACTCGATCTTCCAGCGTTCTGGCGGCGCCGCATTCTTCGAATTCTTCCCGCACTGTTGGTCGTGGTCTTGGCCACCTTCATCGCAGGGCATGTCTTAATCTACGCACCAGACCGATACATGCTGGCCATGAACGCAGCTGGCGCTCTGCTTTCGGTTGGAAACATCACGCATTGGCGAAATTACGGCGGTTACTGGAGTGCAGACGCCACCAGTTCGCCGTTCCTTCATACTTGGTCTCTGGGTGTCGAAGAGCAGTTCTATGTGCTTTATCCGGTCGCCTTGCTGCTTGTATGGCGACTTACAAAAAAGCGCGAATGGATGCTGTTGCTTGCTGGTCTTGTTGCGAGTGTGATGCTCTATGCGATTGCTTTGCAGCGATCACCTGCCGCAGCGTTCTACTTGTTGCCCACGCGCGGATGGGAATTGCTGGCTGGTGGTGTCGCAGCCGCCGCCAATCTTCGTCACTTGCCGGGGAAATCAGCATCGACGTTCATGTCGCTGTCTGGCTTGAGTATGGTGCTTGGAGCCTACGTTTTTGCTACGGAACATGCGCAAGCTGCTGGTGCGGTATTTGCTGTATCGGGTGCGACATTAGTCGTCATGGCCGGATCTCCATTGGCCTTCGCTCGACTACGTCTGACCACACGCCCCGTCATCTTGATCGGCTTGATCTCGTACTCGGTCTATCTATGGCACTGGCCTATCATCGTATTAGGTCAGGCCGTCGAGGTCAGGCACCGGATTGCGATCTCGCCAGCGTTCTACTTCACTGGCAGCCTTATTCTAGGATGGGTCTCTTGGCGATACATCGAAAGCCCTATCCGCCATGATCGCCGTCGCTGGATTCCAATTGGATTGCTAATTTGCACAATTGGTTCGGCGCTGTTGATTTATTCGCTAAGAGATTTCAACAGTAGCGAACGCAACTTAGAGTTCCGAACTGCTCGATGGGACGGTGAGCGTTTTAGCGTCAATCCTGTTCAAGCATGGCCAGAGTTTGTACGCCGCCGGATGCGTGGTGTCGATGTCACGCCACGGCCGCCGGGCCGTGAAGAGGCATACCTTCACGGCATCGAACATCGTCATGGCGAGGGCAAGAAACTTGACATCCTCGTTCTGGGTGACTCGCATGGCCTGATGTGGGCGCCTGCGATCGATGCCGCCGCTCGGGAGTTGCGGTTAAACGTCAGATACATGGTCGCTGACGGAACGCCAGTATTCTTTGATCCGGCGAAACCCGACGCAACACGCGACGGGATATTCTTCAGTAAGCACCAGTGGTCCGCGTTCAATCGTGCGCGACTGGAGATGATCAGGCGAGACAGGCCGCGCGTGGTGGTCATCGGATCAGCTTGGAGTACGGGGACTGTTCCCGTCGCCGCTCCTTTGATACGCGAAATGGTTTTGAGGGGGAGTAAGGTGCTATTGGTCGAGGATGCCCCGGATTTTTCCATCGGCGATCGCAACGCACCGAGTTACATGGCCTACCTTGGTATCAATTCGGATGCTCATGGGCGTGCATTTTCCGGACTGACGGACCAAATGAGGAAAACCGACGAACTCGAAACAATCCGCCTGTTGGAATTGGGTTGCCTGCAAGGTTGCGACGTGGTGCACACCCGCGATTTGTACGAAGATCAGGAATCGAATCTTTTGGTGCTGGATACTGGAACGCCAGTTTTTATCGATGACGATCATCTCAGCGCATCGGGTGCAATGCTTACGAAACCAAGATTCATAGCTGCTCTGGCGGCAGCTCTTGATGAGCGTGAGAATCCGGTGAATTCCAGAAGTTCCTACGGTCAGATCCTGCGATCTTCGTCCATCATGGGCGGTGCGCAGGCGATCAGCTATCTGGTGAGTGTGCTGCGGGTGAAAGTGGTGGCCGTGCTGTTGGGGCCAGCGGGCGTGGGGGTCATCGGCTTGTACATGTCGGCCGTCGGACTGATAGGCACCGTGACCGGGTTAGGTATTCAAGGCAGTGCGGTGCGTGCCATTGCCCAGGCGGAAGGACAGGAAGATCCGCTCGCGATTGCGCGCACCGTACGGATGCTGCAGCGTCTGTGCTGGCTTACCGGCCTTGTCGGCTGGCTCTTCAGTGTTGCATTGGCCCTGCCCTTGAGCAGGCTGATGTTCGAGTCATCCGAGCACGTGTTGGCGCTAGCGATTCTGGGCGCGATGCTGCTAATGAATGCCATCAGCGGCGGCCAGAGCGCCCTGTTGCAGGGGTTGCGTCGCATCGGCGACATCGCCCGCATGCAGGTGGCCGCCGCAGTACTCAACACGGTCGTGACCATCGCCCTCTATGCCTGGTTGCGAGAGCGCGGCATCGTCCCGGTTCTGTTGGCGAATGCAGCCGTGTCGCTGGGTCTGAGTTGGTGGTTCGCTCGCCGCATTCACGTTGCGCCGGTGGCCATGCAATGGTCGGATGCCATGACCGAAGCGCGGCCGATCATTGGCCTCGGCATCGCGATGATGTGGAGCAGCGTGTTGACCCTGCTGGTCGACCTGTACACCCGCACCCTGATCAGCCGGCAACTGGGCGTGGATGCCGCCGGCCTGTATCAGGCCGCATGGGCTCTTTCGGGGATGTTTGCCGGCTTCGTGCTGAGCGCGATGGGGACGGATTTCTATCCGCGCCTGACTTCGGTGATCCACGACCGAGAGGCGGCGATTCGCGCAGTGAACGAGCAGACCGAGATCGGCATTCTGCTGGCCTTGCCGGGCCTGCTGGGCACACTCGCCTTGGCCAAGTGGGTGGTGTGGGCGCTGTACTCTGCCGAGTTCGCATCTGCCGCCGATGTGCTGGCGTGGATGGTGTTGGGGGTGTTCGGACGGGTGTTGTCGTGGCCGCTTGGTTACATCCAATTGGCTGAAGGTGTGGGCCGCTGGTACATCACAACCGAAGCGGTATTTCTCGCGATTCAAACTGCATTAGTGGCTTGGCTAGTGCCGCGATACGGAATTGTCGGGGCCGCATATAGCTTCGCGATTTGTTATGTCTTGTATACCGCTGGCATGGCATGGGTGGGACATCGCCTGATCGGGTTCCGCTGGTCGCCACCTGTCGTGCGAATGATGATGATGTCCGCACTGCTCGTCACGGTTGCGTTTGTGGTCAATCGCTTCCTGCCTGAACTACCGGCAGCGCTTCTCGGTTGCGCCATTGCCGCTGTGGGTTGCCTGTGGTGCTTGCGAGGCTTGGCGCATCGACTTGGCAAAGAGCATCGGCTGGTGGTGTGGATGAGACGGGTACCGGGACTCGCGCGTGCGGTGAGGAGTTGACGCAATGAGCCAAAGTTCGGCGGAAGCTGACGTTCATTCGACGCTAGGTCTCGAGACCGAGCAGTATCCGCTTGTGACCTTCGCACTGTTTGCCTACAACCAGCAGGAATTCGTTGAGCGCGCTGTGGCCGGCGCGCTGAGCCAAACGTACCCTTCGCTGGAAGTCATCCTGTCGGACGACTGCTCACCCGATGGTACGTTCGAACGACTTGCAGCGGCTGCAGCAGCCTATCGCGGACCGCATCGCGTGCTGGTCCGACGCAACGAAATCAATCTTGGACTGAGCGGACACGTCCAGATGATTGGTGAAATTGCCCAAGGCCGCATCCTCGTTGTTGCTGCCGGCGACGACGTTTCACAAGCCGACCGCGTGTCCAAACTGGTGGATCGGTATCGAGCTGATCCGGCGGCAAGTCTCGTCTATTCAGATGTTCGAACGTTTCGAACGGACGCAGAGCTACCGACGACCTCGAACACCACATCGACGAAGCAATATGCCGACATCATCACCCTGACACGATATGTGAACGGAGAATGGTTCCCTGTCGCCGGAGCATCCGCATCGTATGACTTACGCCTGTTTCGGGAATTCCCCCCGATCCCGAAGAATGCGATCTACGAAGATTCGATCCTGCTGTTTCGCGCATTGCTCCTCGGGCACGTGGCCCGATTGAACGAGCCACTCGTTTGGTATCGCTCCCACACCGGCCAAGTCACCAACGTCCACACCGGCAACGCACGAGAAGACCTCGGCAAGCGGAAGCGATTGGCTTCTGCCGCGGTCGTCGTCGCCCTGCAGCAACTACGCGACCAACTCGCTGTCCGATCACTATGCCAGAGCGAACATAAATGGCGGCTTCGTAAATTCTTGTTGAAGCGCTACTGGTTCTATCGCGCCCAAGATGCGGCGTATCACTGGCCTTGGCCGTTGGGCATCGCGTTACTTCCGCTGTTGTTCGCATTTCGTGGACGCGCAAAAGCGGCGCTGGGTCTTCGTGAGATAGCATCGTTCACACTACCGGATTGGCTATATCTGGCACTCATGGAACGGCGCGCCAAGCAGCGTGCTAGGTAACATTTGGTCAGTTGATTTCCTTCGAGGTTGTTCATGCGATTGGCCTTGGTCGCTTCCGGCACCTACTTCTCGGAATATGGGGGCGGACAAATCTACGTTCGTCAACTCGCACGTGAGTTGTGCAATCGCGGCATCGACGTCCATGTGCTTGCCGTCGAACAGGGGGCACACACCGAGGCCCGTCAGCCTGTCCCTGTCGATGACAGCGGTGTTCGTGTCTGGCGCATAGCCATGCATCCGGATGTCGCAATCGCGACTTCTCGCGTTATCGCCCAAACTGCAGGAGCAATTGGTGAAGCAATCGGCTCGATTGCACCTAATATCGTCCACGCCCACGGCTGGAAAGCGGCGACCGCTCGTGCCACCTATGATTTGAGCCTGCCCTGTTTCATCACCGCGCATCATGGCGGCATTGTTTGCCCCAATGGCATGTTGATGGATCATCACGAGCGGCTATGCCATGTACCGACTTCACCAGCGGCTTGCATTCGGTGCGCAACGCATTTCGTGCCGGCTGGTCAAATTTGGAATTGGGTGTTTTCCGCTTTACCCGCATCTCGTCGAACCGCGCTCGCGAATCGCTGCCGAACTCTGCCAAGCATTCCCTACTTCACTCCCGCCTTGAAAGTTCCGCTCTCGGTAGCGGACAAGCTGGAGGAGATCGCCTCCATTTCACTTCCGGACTGCCGAGTCATCGCACCTTCCATCGCCATCGAGCGCGCCCTACTTCGCAACGGTCTCTCGAGATCACAGGTCATGCTTCTTGCACATGGCAGCGCGCTTCCACGAGTGGCAACGAACATACGGCACAACCCAGATACAAAGCTTAGACTCGGATACATCGGACGCATCGACCGCGTGAAAGGGCTGCACGTGCTGATCGACGCATTGAAGATCATGCCTGACCCAGGCGCGTTCGTGCTTCACGTCTTTGGCGCGGCTGCGACCCGTCGGGAGCTTCGATACTTCAATCAACTGAAGCATCGCAGCAGTGGGCTACCGGTGATCTGGCGAGACAAACTAGCGCATGAACGAATTTCGGAAGCGTATGCCGACATCGATGTTCTCGTTTTCCCCTCAATCTGCACGGAGGCCTTTGGTTTGTCGGTTGCTGAAGCGGTACTGGCTGGCAAGACGGTAGTGACGTCGCGATGCGGAGGACCTGAAGATATCGTGCGCGATGGTGTCGACGGCTTCATCGTCAACGCGAATGACAGCGCCGCTTTGGCTCAAAGACTGCAGCAACTGGTTGTGGATCGTTCTCTGCTCGTACCGTTGGGACACGTCGCTCCGCATGTGCTTTCCGTGGACGCGCATGTTGATGCTCTGTTGGACCTCTATCGGCGATCAGAAGCCCGCTTCACAACGACAGCACCGGCTTGACTTCAATTGTCAGCAATTTGATGAATGACTTGCAGAGCACATGACTGGCGGTGTCGGGTTAAGCTAGGTCGATGCGAGTCCTGATCGATGGCAACAGTATGGTGCTACGCACCGGAGCAACCCACCTCTCCGGCATCGGGCGGAGCACGCTGGAGCTGTGCAAGGCTATCGAAGCACTGCGACCAGCGGACCCTTGCATCACTCTGCTGACGCAGACATTCAGAGGTGTTGTCCCGGCCGACTTCGCCCATATCCGGCTGAAGAACTTGCTCTGGCCGATCGGATCGACCTTCGACCGCGTTCGCGGCGGGCTGCCGATTCTGGAGACTATGGCCCGCCACGATCTTCTGCACATTCCGCACAATCTCGGGCCCATGTATCGGCCACAACGCACCGTTCTGACGATCCACGATGCGAT
This sequence comes from Lysobacterales bacterium, assembly GCA_016721845.1. NCBI lineage: Bacteria > Pseudomonadati > Pseudomonadota > Gammaproteobacteria > Lysobacterales > Lysobacterales bacterium. The sequence continues at coordinate 8,987 of JADKHK010000007.1, read as the reverse complement.
CTTCTTCTCGCACCCGGAAGCCCGACTTGGCCATCAGGCATTGCGAGAACTGATGCCTGGAGCGGCCCAGGCTTGCAGGCTGATCGCAACGCCTTCCGAGAGTGCTAAGCGCGATATCGTCGAATATCTGGGCGTACGGCCAGAGCGCGTAATCGTCATCCCCTGGGAGTCGATGCCTCACGATTCCGTGCTGACGACAAGCCTGCTGCTGCTGCACGCGTGAGACACCGATTTTCGTTGGAGCGGCCTTATTTCCTCTCGGCATCCTGCAGTACCGGGCGCAAGAACACCGTTTCTGCCCTAAAGGCGTTTCGCCTTGCAGTATCGATGGGTTGCGAACACGATTTCATCGTTGTCTGGCCTGGAATCGACCGCCTCGTGCTCGAAGAATTTTCCCGAGAAATCGATTCGTGCCGGATAGTGGTTGCGCAAGGCGTAACTGACGCGTTGCTGGCTGATCTTTACGCAGGCGCTACCGCGACGATCTTTCCGTCACGTTACGAAGGCTTTGGATTTCCCGTTCTCGAATCGATGTCGTGCGGTACGCCTGTTGTGACCTGTGCAAACAGCGCGCTCATGGAGGTGGGAGGTGACGTCGCGTCTTATGTCGAGCCTGACGATATCGATGCGATGGCCGGATTGATGTGTCAATTCGAACACGCGCCCGACGCACACCTCTCCAGCCGATGCGCCCATCACGCTTCAACATTTCGATGGGATACGGTCGCGCAGCGATACCTGGACTTTTATCGCGTGGCGTTGGCGCACTGAGCGAATCCGCTCAGTTCGTCAGAGTGATTACAAACCCCGCTATTCTTACGCGCCCGCCGGAAGCACGCAGAGTCCGACCCGAGGGCGGCTAACAAACCGGTGGTCCAGTCGCCACACCTGACCTGTCGAGAACGTTCATGTCCGTCGTTTTTTTGAAGAACAAGATCCTTGGCTTCGCAAAGCACGTTTTGCATCGGACCAAGGGTTTGATATTTCTAAAGAGCAGCAGGCAACATCAATTCTCGAAGATTTTTCGCGCCGGAGGTTTCGGTGCGAGCCCGAGTCTGTCCGGCTCCGGGTCGGATCTGAAGCAGACGGAGGCCATCCGTGCCCAACTTCCTGAGCTTCTGCGCGAGCACAACATCAAATCGATGCTCGATGCGCCCTGCGGCGACTGGTATTGGATGCAGCATGTCGATCTAACCGGCGTTCGCTACACCGGTGCAGACATCGTTCCCGAGCTGATCGACTTGAACCGCCAAAAGTTCGGCAACTCATCGTGCGAATTCATCTCATTGGACATCGTCAAAGACACCATTCCTTCTGTCGACCTAGTGTTCTGCAGGGACTGTCTTGTCCACCTCAGCCTGAAGGATGCGCGTGAAGCATTGCGCAACATCGCCAGTTCAGAGAGCAAGTTCCTGCTCACGACGACGTTCACGTCCAGAACGGTAAACGATGAACTCGGCATCATCTTTTTCCGCCCACTCAACCTACAGAAACCGCCTTTCAACTTACCTGAGCCCTTTGAGATCATTTCGAGGCATGTACCGAAAACGGCGGTGGATTCGCCGACAAGTCGTTAGGGTTATGGCGCATTGCCGATATTCGACACGCATTGATTCGATGATTCGACCGGTTTCGTAACTGTCGAGGTGGTCTTGGACGGCTGCTTGGCCAAGTTCAGTAAATTGCGCTCGGCTCTGACTTTAAATGAAGTTCTCTCACTTTGAGCAAGTATCTTTGAGCACATTGTTGGAGTACTCCAAATGCGTCGAATTCTCTATTTGACTTGGTTGAAGCTTGCCTGGTTTTTTCGCCGGACCTTCGGCACACGAGCGTACGCGATTGGTTGGTGGGCAGATCGAGTGCTCGAGCCTTTCGAGTTCGAGTTCTCGAGCGCAAAATTTGTGTTCTGGCCACCTGCCGGACGAAGTTACTGCTTACTTCCAGCCGGAATCGCCAATGAACCTGAAACGCACCAGTTTCTTGCTCGTGTGCTCCGCGATCGGCTCAACGTCTCGTTTGTCGATGTTGGGGCAAGCATTGGAGAATTCGCGATTCCATTCGCCCAGCATCCAGCGGTAGCACGCGTTTTCGCCTTTGAGCCACATCCGGTCAGTAGCGATGCACTCGCGCGTTCTGCAAAGCTCCTCTCGCGAGGAACGCTTTTTGTTCGCCAATCCGCAGTCGGCAGTGCAGAGGGTGAAGTTCACTTTGACGCACGCGGTCATGCTCCGACCAGCGCGTCAACAATAGCTGCCGAAACTGAAGGTTCGATCGCAGTAAAGATGTGCATGCTCGACAAGGTCTTGGATATCCCTGTGGATTCGCCACTCATGGCACTCTTGGACATTGAGGGCGGAGAGCTGGAGGCGCTTAGGGGTGCGAGATCGACCATATCCAAACATTGGCCGCTGCTCATCATCGAGTACAACGCGACGACTCGACGCATATTCTCGCTCGAAGAGCTTCGGACCGAGCTAGGGTCCAACTACACCATCTACAGAATGCGTTCCTCGGACGGATTCTTGGATGACAACTTGGAGTCGACGTGGAATGTGGTGGCGTTACCAAGCATCGGCGTTTGGGCAGATCTGAAGCAGAGCAATGTCTGTTTCGATCGAGCTCGGTCGAAACGTACCGAAACATCGCCAATTTGAGCCATCACCGAATGATCCAGCGATGCATGTGCTAGGCCTTAATATGCATCAGATCAACTACGATGATCCAATCGAAGTATCGCTCTAGTTGTGACGAATTCCCTATCGACAGCGCTCTACTCGGATGATCACGGAATGATCGCCCGCAGGGCTCGAAGTTCACTTTTCTGGAGTGCATATGGCCGCTGAAAACTCGCCTCAGTTGTGGGATGCACTCTGGTCGACATCCACAGCAAATGGAATAAAGCATACGTGGGAATCTGAAAAGAGCGGCGTCCGCTGGAGAAGGATTAAGGCATTCGTTGAGCATGAATTTTCTGAATTCAGAGACCTCAGAACGATCGAAATCGGCGCTGGCATCGGTACATATTCTGCCCTGATGGCCATGGAGGGCGCACGCCCGACGATATGATTATTCTCAAGTTGCTCTTGAAAAGTCGAAGGACATGTTCGATTCAGAGGGCATCAATGCCGACCATGTTCTCCAGGATGCACTGAAGCTATCTCGCGATCTCCACGGAAAGTTCGATGTGGCGATGTCTTTCGGAACGGCCGAGCATTTTTCCGGTCCGGAGAGAATAAAGATCATCGAGAGTCACTTTGATCTAGTCCGGCCCGGTGGTTTGGCGATCATTTCGGTACCGAACGCTTGGAACATTCCTTATCGATTGATGAAATGGAAGCTTGAAAAACAAGGACGATGGGCCGTCGGAGAAGAATATCCGTTTTCACGACTGGAACTGTCATCGATCTCGAAGCAATTGGGTCACCGAAATTTCTATTTTGTTGGCGATTCGTTCTATTCGAGTCTTCGCATGGTGAGCTTTCTGTCACCGCGTAATGTGCTCAGGAAGCTCACGGGCAGGATCCAGTCGTCGCGCGGACAACCAGAACGTCAAGCGAAGGAGCGCGGTTCGATTTTCGACTCCTTCATCTCCTATGCCTTGGTGCTTCTTGCCAAGAAAGAGAATTAGCGATCTCGCGACGACGCGCGAGCATGCGTGCTCGAAGCCTTCGAAACAGCAAGTCTTCGAGCACGCTCAAGACAAAGTATCCGGATGACCGAACTCGCCATTACCGACAAAATTGCTCTCCTCATCCCCTGCCTGCTCACAGGCGGTACGGAGGTGGCAACGCTGGAGACGGCAAGAGCGATGCGGGTGCTTGGTTTTGAAGTCGAGGTCATCGTGTACTTCGACGAGGTCGACACGAACATGCTGCAGGCGTTCGAGGCGGCCGAAGTGCGCGTGTGCAGGCTCGGCTTGCGGCGTGGTTCGGGTCTGTTCGCACAACTGCGTCTGGCGGCTGCCCTGGCGCGCGCCCTCTGGCGCGGTCCGCGCCCGGCGTTGGTGTGGCTGCAATATCTGACGCCGACCCTGTTGCCGCTGCTCGTGGCCAAACCGTTTGCGCGCCGCCTGGTGGCCGCAGTGCATGTGGCAGCAACGCATTTCGATGACCAAGCGCAACATCGACTGCGCTGGCTGGCCGGACATTGGTGCGATCGAGTGATCTGCGTTTCGGAATCGACGGCGTCCGGACTGTTCGGAAGTGATGCGTCGGCGCCAAAGCGCATGCGCGTCTCGGTCATCGCCAACGCCATCGATACCGATGCCGCGCATAGTGCCGCGCCCACGCGATGGCGAGAACACGCTGGATGGCCCCAGGACACCCGGCTGGTCGGCTACGTCGGCCGGCTTGCCGTGATCAAGGGCCCAGACGTGTTGATGGATGCATTCGCGCAGCTCTCTCGGCAGCGCACAGAATTGCGTCTGGTGCTCGTCGGCGCCGGAGCGCAGGAACAGTCGCTGCGCGAACAGGCAGCACACCTTGGAATGGCCGAACGGGTGCATTTCGCCGGGCCGATGCCACGTGCTCAGGTGTTCTCAGCTCTCGCCGGCTTCGATCTTGCGGTGGTGCCGAGCCGCGAGGAAGGATTCGGACTCAGCGCTGCCGAAGCCATGGCGACCGGCGTCGCCACAGTCGCGACTCGGGTTGGCGCCTTGCCGGAGTTGATGGTGCACGGCCAGGCAGGCCTGCTGGTGACGCCGGAATCGCCCACGGCGCTCGCGGAGGGCATGGCGAAGTTGCTGGACGATCCCGCGTTGTGCGGGCAACTCGCCGCTGCTGGCGCCCGCCATGTCGAGCAGCATTTTGGCCGGACTGCGCTGACCCGTTCGCTCGAGCGCTTGTGCGCTTCGCTGGGGATTGGCATCTTGCGCAGCCCATGAAGATCGTGTTGATACAGCGCCTGGTTCCTGTCTACCGCGAAGTAGTATTCGACCGCATGCGCGCGCAGTGCGAGGCGGCGGGTGACGCGTTCGAACTGTGGACCTCCGATCCGCCCGAAGCCTTCGCGAAGCGCGGCACGCACGGTGGGGTGGCTTGGGCCATGCGTTTCCCGGTTTGGGCGCTGCCGGGTGGCATCGAATGGCAGCGCCTGGATTGGCGCAAGGTGCTTGATTGCGACGTACTGGTCATTCCGGATCAATTTCGGACCCTCAGCAATGTCGCGGCAATGTTGCTGCGTCGCCTCGTTGGCAAGCCCGTGCTCACTTGGGGTCACGGCCGAAACTTCCAGCCGAACCCGATGAGCCGAGCGTTGGCGAAATTGCGATTGCGACTGCTGACGATTGCGCGGGGTCATCTTCTTTACACCGAACAGTGTCGCGCCGCGATGCTGGCCGAAGGTGTGCCCTTGGCACGACTTCGCGTTGTCGAGAATGCGCCGGATACACGCGGTTCGGAAGGACTACACCCCGACCATGACGATGTCCGCGAGTTTCGGTCGCGATGGGCGCTGGGTGACGCGCCCTGCATCGCCTTTCTGGGCAGTTGGTATCGCGACAAGCGACCGGAGTGGATCATTCTCATCGGCGAACAGATTCGCCGCGAACTCCCGGAAGCGCGCATCGTCGTCGTCGGTGGCGGTGACGGCCTCGCAATCCTGCGTGCAGCGGCGCTGCCCTGGCTGGTATTGACCGGCCCGCTTCACGGCCGTGACAAATTCGTGGCCCTGTCGGCCTGCCGCTGTCTGTGCGTCACGGGCGTCGCGGGGCTGAATGTCCTGGATGCCATGACGATGGGGCTGCCGGTGGTGCTGCCGCGCCGGACCGATCACAGCCCGGAGGCGATTTATGTCCACCACGATGTCAACGGTCGTTGGGTCAATGATGATCCAGCAACGCTTGCGGCTGCCTGCCTCGCCCTCGTTGCAGATGCCGCGTTGGCCGCGCAGCTCGGCGAACAGGCGAGGGCCACCGCAGCCGCACTGAGCGCCGATGCGATGGCGCGAAATCTGCTGGCGGGCGCAGCCGCCCTGTCTGAGCCATCCATTCCTGTGACTGTGCCCCCCGTCGTTGTCGTCTATCAACGGATGCTGCCCTATCACCGCGCGCGTTTCTCGGCGCTCGCCACCGCGTTGGCGGCATGCGGCCAGCCGTGTTTTGCACTGGAAGTGACAAATATCGATTCCAGTTATGGCGATTTGGTCAACACTCCGATGCCCGCCGGCACGCATGTGGTCACGCTGTTTCCCAATATCGACTACTTGACGCTGTCGGCGCGCCACGTGGCTCGCGCCGTGCGGCAGGCACTGCACGCGCTTGGCGCTGCATCGGTATTCGCGCCGGCCCCGGCGTTCGCCGAAGGCGCGGGTGCCTTGCACCATAAGGTGGATCACGGCGGCAAGTTGTTTCAGATGGACGATGCGTGGTCAGCCACGGACCGCCGCGGACATTTGACTCGCGTCGTCAAGCGTTGGTTCAACGGCTATGTCGATGGCGGCTTCCTGCCGGAGAGGCTGCATGGCCAGTATTTCGAGACGCTGAACATTCCTGCCGACCGGCAAGCGTATGCCGTGGATGCCGTGGCGGAATCGGAAGTGCAGGCAGGATCAACACTCGCAGGTGCAACCACTGACCTGTTATTCGTTGGTCGCTTGATTGCGCGCAAAGGCCTGGACTGCGTGCTGCGCGCCGTGGCGAAGCTGTTGCCTGAATCGCCACGGCTGGTCGTGATCGGAGACGGCCCGGAGCGGGCCGGGTTGGAGCGACTCGCGATCGAACTTGGCATTTCCGAACGCGTCGTTTGGGCTCGGCCGACAAAGCAATGCCACAGCACGACAATGGATGCTCAATGCCCGGGTATTGGTGGTTCCCAGCAGTTACGAACAGTGGGGCTTGGTTACCAACGAGGCATGGCAGAGTGGCCTGCCGGTGCTTGGTTCGTGCACCGTCGGCGCCTTGCGTGCCGCCTTGCCTCGCCTCTTGACGTGGACGATGTTACCCCTCGGCGATGTAGAGGCTGGTCTGCAGCGTTGCGGCGTGTCGCGTCCATCGATGACGTCGAGCGTCAGGACTGGATCGAGATTGGTCACGACCTAGCGCAGCGCTACTCGATTCGACGTCACGTCGAAAGCGCATTACACCTACTTGATCTGCAACCGCGACCGCGTCCGTGGTTCGGTGTCGGGCTGCTGGCGCGCTTATGGAACGGCGGGTGGTGATCTGGTGAGTGCTGCCGTCAAGCCAGCCGTGAGCGTTGTGATGCCGCTCTACAACAAGGCCGATCTGGTACTGGAGGCGATCGCGTCAGTGCAGGCGCAGGATATGTGTGACTGGGAATTGCTGGTCGTGAATGACGGCTCGACCGATGGCGGACCGGAACAGGTGCGCGCAGCGACCGTGCAGGACGCGCGCATTCGTTTGGTGACGCAGCCCAACCATGGCGTCTCCTCGGCACGCAATGCCGGCTTGAGTCATGCCACCAGCGAGGTGGTCGCCTTCCTCGATGCTGACGACCTTTGGCGACCTGACTTTCTGACGGCCGTGCTGGCGCTGCGCGAGCGCTTTCCGACCGCACGCTGGTGGGGAACGGGATACGCGTTGTGGCGCGATGGCGCAGGAACGCACACGGCCAAACTCGGCCGCACCGCGCCAAGCGCCGATCAAAGCCTTTGGTCGAACTATTTCGACGTGGCTGCGCAATCCGACCCGCCGATATGCAGTTCAGCCGTTGCCGTCGACCGATCGACGATGCTTGCACTAGGCGGCTTTCCCCAGGGCATTGCCAGCGGCGAAGACTTGTTGACCTGGGCGCGACTTGCACTGGCACATCCCCTGGCTTACGACCGCCGCGCGTTGGCGATATTCCGCGTCTCGGGCATTGAACGCCGACCTGATCCGGACGACTCCGTCGGTCGGGCGCTGGCCGCCTTGCAAGGCGATCATCCTGACACCCCGGGCCTTGCCGCGTATCGCGCGGCGTGGCACAGGATGCGCGCGGCAATGTGGCTTCGTTTCGATCAAACCCATGCAGCGCGCGGCGATGCTGGAAAGGCACTCCGCTTGTCACCATGGAACTCCCTGCCTGGATACCTTTTTCAGTGCTAACCGATTGCCGGCCGCCTTACGCCGCACCGACACTTGACTCGCGGCGCGCGCGCGCGCATCCTGCGCCCCCGCCTTCGACCACGGCGTCCGGAATGAAGTACAGCGTCGTAACGTCGATCCCAGCCGCCCGGGTTTCGCCACGCCGCCGGGCGTACTCATACCGATGCTGGCGCTTGCCGGCGGCCTGTTGGCGAGTTATTTGCCAATGATTTTGCCTGCTGCAACGGGAACGTCCTTCCTCGGCTGGATGCTGCCGCTGGCGGTTGCCTTGGTGCACCTGCTCACCAAGTTATCGGTCGAATGACGTTTCCGGTCGATGCCTGGTTCCCCTGGATCGCCCGGGTCATCGGCTACACCGCTCCTTTCGGCAGCCGAGGCAACCGGTGCCTGCAGCGGCATCATGCTGTTGACGTCCTCGTGGTCGGCGCTGCATTTTCCACCTTGCGCGTCGACACCCGAACTGCTTGAGCGCATCGACCGCTGGATTACTTGGTTTCTTTGGATCTTCCTGGCTGCAGCAGGTGCCGTTACCGGACTACTGTCCTCGGGCACGTTGTACGACACCACCAACTTCGCGGCGGGTAGCATCACCGCGTCGTTTCTGGCGTTGGCTTTCGCCACGCGCTATGTGATGATGCGCCGAAACCGCGACTTGCTGCTGTGGGTGATCATGACCGCCGTGCCGGTGCTGTCGAATACGCGTACCGGGAAGACCGGTCGCCCATTACCTTGCCACCCTCCCGCGCCTTGGTCAGTGCTGCGCCGACTCCTGATTCTTGCAGCATTGCCCGTGATTGGATTGGCCCTGTTCCAGACCGAGCGCATCCAGAAGAAGATGTTTTATTCCGGGCGCGGCACCGTCGATGAGGCCGCGACTGCGGTCTACAACATGTTCACGGGCGAAGGGCATGTCGAAGCCAATTTCGCGACGTCCGGCCGCTCA